>DASSIA010000309.1:0-6925 GCA_035692345.1 Arthrobacter sp.
AGGATGATCGCGAGGTTTACTTCCAGCCCGCCCAGTGAGAGCCCGACGGCGGCAATCACCAGCGCCCGCAGTGCGACGCCGCGGCGGGCGGCGTTTAAGGCAGTACCCGCCGGGGGCGCCTGCTTTCCGGTCGACAGTGCCAGGCCCACTCCGGCCAGCACGGCAAACAGGGCTGCTGCCCGGCCGGAGAAGGTGAGGCCGATCCAGGTGGGCGTGAGGTCGGCGTTTGCCTCGAAGGTGGGGAGCAGATGCGTGGCCATCATGCCAAGGAGCGCCAGCCCCCTGGCCGCGTCAATGCCGCGGAGGCGGCCCGTCAACTGGGAGGGTCCAAGCACCCTGGAGGTTCTTGCTGGGGCGCGGGACGTCATGAGGCGATGGTCTCACATCCACCCGTTGTCCGGCGGTCAAGAGCCGGTTGGAAACACGGCTGCGCGGGCCTTGTGTTCGAATATATGTTCGAATAATATGGACACCATGCAGACCCCATCCCAGCCGCGACCCCTTCCGGAATCCCCAACCGCCGGCAACCCGGGGCGGCCCGCCGGCAATCGCCAGCCAGCCCGGAATGGCCAGCCAGTCCGGAATGGCCAGCCCGCTGAAGGTGCCGGTGGCGCGGCGCACCCTGCAGGTCTCACGAAAGCAATGAGTCCCGGAGTGGTGGATTTCCTCTTCCGGCAACTTGTTGCGGGGCGGCCCCCGGAGGATGTCCAGTGGCAGGAAGAAGGCGTCGCACTCTCCGCCCAGCCGGCGGGGGCGGAACTGGCACGCAGGCTGTCCGAAACCGACCTGGACGCCCTCACACCCACTGAACTGTTCCACTACGTCCGGGCGGCGCAACGGCTCGCAGCCTGGGCTGAGGGCCTGCGGGAGGCTGCCGTGGACCGGTACTGCCAGCCAGGGAAGCCACGTGGTGGCATGCTCCAGCCTGACGGGCCGGCCGCTGGGCTGCAAAGTCCCCCTCGGCTGCAGCGCGCTGCGAATCTGCGGCGCGGTTCCGTTGGCTAGGCGCGCATCCCTAGGATGAGGAGATGACTGATGCACTGACCGTTTCCGCAGTCCAGTATCAGGCGCTTGAAGGCGGGATCATCCCGAATGTGCAAGAACACGTCCGGCTGGTCGAGGATGCCGAATCCCACGGTGCCCGGCTGGTGGTGTTCCCTGAGCTCTCGTTGATTGGGTACAACCTGGCACTGCTGGCCACTGACGATTCCTGGCTTAGGCGCGATGACCCACGGCTGGGCGATCTCCTCGAAATCTGCCGCCGTACCGGGATAACTGCCGTGGCGGGGGCCGCCTACCGGGAGCCTGACGGTACGCCGCGGCTCGCCAGCCTCGTGATCCATCCGGACGGCACCATCGAATTCGGCTTCAAGACCCACCTCCACGGCCCGGAGCAGGAGCTCTTCGCCGCCGGTGGCGGCGCCACCCTGATCGAACTGGATGGGTGGAGGATCGCGCTGGCCATCTGCTTTGACGCAGCGGTTCCGGCCCACTCCACCGGGGCAGCCGAGGAAGGCGCGGATATCTATGCCGTTTCGGCGCTGTACACGCTGGCGGAAGAGCGGCGGCTCGCGCTGCATCTCGGAGCCAGGGCCATGGACAACCGGATGTTCGCCGTCCTGGCGAACCTTGGCGGATCCACCCCGTTGGGCCCCTCCTGCGGCCTGAGCGGCTTCTGGGCACCGGACGGCTTCGAACTGAAAAAGGCCGCCGGAACCGGCACGGAGGTGGTCACCGCCATCCTGCAGCGGAGTGCCTTGCGGAAATTCCGCTGACCCGGAAATTCCACTGGGCCAAGGGCCGCTGACCGGGGTCCCGGCGGCACCGCAGCCGGCCATTTGACGTTTATCACGCGTTCGCCATTGTCCTAACCGGCCGCCGACAGGGTAACGTTTTTTCCATGCCTCACAAATCCACCACCATTCCTGCCCTTGGTACGCTCCTGACCGCCATGGTCACGCCCTTCACCAAGGATGGCGCAGTGGATTACAAGCAGGCAGCCGAACTGGCCACCAAACTGGTGGACGACGGCTGTGACGGGCTGGTCGTCACCGGAACCACCGGCGAAACGTCCACGCTCTCGGATGAGGAAAACCTCGGCATGTTCCGGGCCGTCAAGGAAGCCGTGGGAGACCGGGCCGCCATCATCGCCGGCACCGGGACAAACGACACAGCGCACTCGGTGCACCTCTCCCAGCAGGCTGCAGCGATCGGCGTCGACGGCCTGCTGCTCGTCACTCCGTACTACAACAAGCCCAGCCAGGCCGGTGTCCGCGCACACTTCGAGACCGTCGCGTCCGCAACGGATGTGCCCGTCATGCTCTATGACATTCCGGGCCGCTCCTCCATCGCGATCGAGCCCGAAACCATGATCCGGTTGGCGCAGCACCCGAACATTGTCGCCGTCAAGGATGCCAAAGCAGACTTTATGGCTGCCAGCCGTGTGATGGCAGAGACGGACCTGTACTTCTACTCCGGCGACGACGGCCTGACCCTTCCCTGGATGTCCTTGGGAGCCGTTGGCCTCGTCGGCGTCACCACGCACGTCGCCACGCGCCGCTTCCGTGAACTGATCGACGCCATCAACGCGAAAGATCTCGAAACCGCGCGTAAGATCAACTTCGAGCTGCTGCCCGTGGTGAGGGCAACGATGACCCGCGTCCAGGGAGCTGTTGCAGCCAAACAAATTCTTAAATGGCAGGGAGTCCTGCCCAACTCGATTGTCCGATTGCCCCTCGTGGAGCCGGACGAAGCCGAGATCGAAACCATCCGCGAGGATTTGGCGGCAGCGGGGCTGGTCTTTCCCTGAGGGCTAAGACCAGCACCCTTCCGCCTGGAAAGTAGTGCACTATGACCCAAACCGCCCTTCCCGGCCTTGTCACGCCTCCCCGCCTGCCGCAAGGCACCCTTCGGATCGTTCCGCTAGGCGGACTGGGGGAGATCGGCCGGAACATGGCCGTGTTCGAAATTGATGGCAAACTGCTCATCGTGGACTGTGGTGTCCTCTTCCCGGAGGAGACACAGCCCGGCGTTGATCTCATCCTGCCCGATTTCTCCTACATCGAGAACCGGCTCGACGACATCGTGGCCGTTGTCCTCACCCACGGCCACGAGGACCACATCGGCGCCGTTCCGTACCTCCTGCGGCTGCGTGCTGACATCCCCCTGGTGGGTTCCCAGCTGACGCTGGCCCTTATCGAGGCCAAGCTGCAGGAACACCGGATCCGTCCGTACACGATGACCGTTGAAGAGGGCCAGGTCGAAAAGTTTGGCCCCTTCGAGTGTGAGTTTGTCGCGGTCAACCACTCCATCCCTGACGCCTTGGCAGTGTTCATCCGCACGGCGGGCGGCACTGTCCTGCACACGGGCGACTTCAAGATGGACCAGCTGCCCCTGGACGGCCGGATCACCGACCTCCGGCACTTCGCCAAGCTCGGTGAAGAGGGCGTGGACTTGTTTATGTCCGACTCCACCAACGCTGACGTGCCGGGTTTCACCACCGCGGAAAAGGAAATCGGCCCCACGCTCGAGCGGCTCTTCGGCCAGGCCACCAAGCGCATCATCGTGGCGTCCTTCTCATCGCACGTCCACCGCGTCCAGCAGGTGCTCGACGCCGCGGCCAAGCACAACCGCAAGGTGGCTTTTGTGGGCCGCTCCATGGTCCGCAACATGGCTATCGCCGCCAAGCTCGGCTACCTGGATGTGCCCGACGGCCTCCTCGTGGACATCAAGAACATTGACAACCTGCCTGATAACCGCGTGGTGCTGATGTCCACCGGTTCCCAGGGTGAACCGATGGCCGCGCTGTCCCGCATGGCCAACGGCGACCACCGCGTGGTGGTGGGCGACGGCGACACCGTGATCCTGGCCTCCAGCCTGATCCCGGGCAACGAGAACGCGGTCTTCCGCATCATCAACGGCCTGCTCAAGCTCGGCGCCGACGTCATCCACAAGGGCAATGCCAAGGTGCACGTCTCCGGACACGCGGCCGCCGGCGAACTGCTGTACTGCTACAACATCCTTGAACCGCTCAACGCCATGCCCGTGCACGGCGAGACCCGCCACCTGATCGCCAACGGCAAGATCGCCATCGAGTCCGGCGTCCCCACCGCCAGCGTCATCCTTGCCGACAACGGCACCGTCATCGACCTCAGGGACCACCGCGCAGACGTGGTGGGCCAGGTTGAAG
Source organism: Arthrobacter sp. (assembly GCA_035692345.1). Taxonomy (GTDB): domain Bacteria; phylum Actinomycetota; class Actinomycetes; order Actinomycetales; family Micrococcaceae; genus Arthrobacter. The sequence continues at coordinate 4,190 of DASSIA010000309.1, forward strand.
TGGGCTTTGTCTACGTGGATGGCTCCAGCGTCGGCGAAGTCACGGAAGCGGACCTCAAGGACCGCCAGACTCTCGGCGATGAAGGCTTCATCTCGATCATCACCGTCATCAACCGCACCACCGGGAAGGTGGTCTCCGGACCCGAGATCCACGCCCGCGGCGTGGCCGAGGACGATGCGGTCTTCGACGAGATCATCCCGAAGATCAATGCCGCGCTGGAAGAAGCCGTCCTTAACCGCACGGACCACACCACGCACCAGCTTCAGCAGGTTGTCCGCCGCGTTGTGGGCACCTGGGTCAACCGCAAGCTGCGCCGCAAGCCCATGATCATCCCGGTGGTCCTCGAGGCGTAACAGCCCGGAACGCCAGCGGTACGGGAAGGCCCGGTTCTTGTGGAACCGGGCCTTCCCCATATCCAACATGGGGCCGGGAACAGCCTGAAATCCGCGGAAACCCGCGCCAGTTCCGGTACCGTGGCACGTATGGCCACTCGTACTACTTCCGCGCCCCGAGGCACCACTGGCGGCAAGTCCGGCGCCAAATCCGGCAGTTCCGCGGGCCGCGGTGCGGGCACCACAGCCTCCAGCCGCAGCAGCAGCCGGGCCGGATCATCAACCGGTGCCGCGCGCACCCGCCAGGTTCCCGCCGTCGAACAGCGGCAGCCCTGGCTCCTGCGCGTTGTGGGCGGGGCCTGGCTGGGCGTGGGCCACCTCGTCGGCGGGGGAGTACGCAGAATCGGCTCCGACGTCAGCGACCTGCCGGCGGAGGAACGCCGCGACGGCGCAGCCCTGTTCAACCTGGCCCTGGGTGTCTTCATCGCTACCTTCGCGTGGTGGGGAATGACCGGATGGTTCCCCGACGCCGTCTACGGCGTGGTCAACGGCACCTTCGGCGCGATGTCGCTGCTCCTGCCGCTGATGCTTTTTGTGTGCGCTTTCCGGCTCTTCCGGCAACCCGATGACGGCCGCGGCAACAACCGGGTGGGGATCGGCTTCCTCATCATGACGTTTGCCGGCTGCGGCCTTGCGCACATTTTGGGCGGGCAGCCCACCGTTGCCGAGGGCTTCGACGGCCTTCGCCGGGCCGGGGGCATGCTCGGGTTCCTTGCAGCCTCACCCCTGGCGGCCATCCATGCGGTGGTGCCGATTGTGGTCTACGGCCTGCTGGCCTTCATCTCACTGCTCATCATTACCGCCACTCCCTTCGGGGCCATTCCACGCAGGCTGCGGGCCGCCTACGAACACCTGATGGGCCTGGACCTGCAGGAACCCGGCGACGACGGGGACAGCCACGACCGCAGCTACCTCGAAGAAACGCGGGCGGCCGCCGAACCGAGGAAGAAAAAGAAGCGCCGCTTCTTCGGAAAGGATGAAGAATCCGACGCCGGTCTGGAAGGATACGTGGGCGACGAAGCCTTCGAACATGCCGTCATCGACGACGACGAACCTGACGCGAAACCAGGCCGCGGACCGCGCCCGGCTCCCGGCGTGCGCCGCCCCACCCAGGCGGAGATCGCCGTCGAGAAGATCAAGGCAGCCCAGGGCATCGGTACCGCGGGAATGGGTTCGGCAGGGGACAACGCCACCGAGGCCATCCCGCTGGTGACACCCGGCATGGTGGCCGCCGGCTCGCTTAATCCTGTAGCCGCCGCTGTTGCGCAGGTGCCTGCCAGGCCCGTCACCCCCGCGCCGCTGCCCACGCCCATTCCGCAGCGGACCGAGCAACTCTCACTGGCGGGCGACGTCACATACACCCTGCCGCCGTCGGACGTTCTGACCCCCGGTTCCATCCCCAAGGAGCGCACCGAAGCCAACGACGCGATCGTGGCCTCCCTGACCGAAACACTCAACCAGTTCAACGTGGAAGCGCAGGTCACCGGCTTCAGCCGCGGGCCCACCGTCACGCGGTACGAGATCGAGCTATCGCCAGGCACCAAGGTGGAGCGGGTTACGGCCCTGTCCAAGAACATCTCCTACGCGGTGGCGTCCAGCGACGTCCGGATCCTCAGCCCCATCCCGGGCAAGTCCGCCATTGGCATCGAGATCCCCAACACGGACCGTGAGACCGTCTCCCTCGGTGACGTCCTCCGGAGCCAGAACGCCCGCCGGACCGACCACCCCATGGTGATGGGCGTCGGCAAGGACGTCGAAGGCGGCTACGTTGTGGCCAACCTCGCCAAAATGCCCCACCTGCTGGTGGCCGGTGCCACGGGCGCGGGCAAGTCCTCCTTTGTGAACTCCATGATCACCTCGATCCTGATGCGGGCCACCCCCGATGAGGTCCGCATGGTCATGGTGGACCCCAAACGCGTTGAACTGACTGCCTACGAAGGCGTCCCGCACCTCATCACACCCATCATCACCAACCCGAAGAAGGCTGCCGAGGCCCTGCAATGGGTGGTCCGGGAGATGGACGCACGGTACGACGACCTCGCCAACTACGGGTTCAAGCACATCGACGACTTCAACAAGGCCGTCCGGGCCGGCAAGGTACTCCCGCCCGAGGGCTCCAAGCGTGTTATCCGGCCCTACCCGTACCTGCTGGTGATCGTTGACGAGCTCGCCGACCTGATGATGGTGGCCCCCCGGGACGTGGAAGATTCCATCGTGCGCATCACCCAGCTCGCGCGTGCCGCCGGCATCCACCTGGTCCTGGCCACCCAGCGGCCCTCCGTGGACGTGGTTACCGGCCTCATCAAGGCGAACGTGCCGTCCCGCATGGCCTTCGCCACGTCTT
>DASSIA010000310.1:0-4548 GCA_035692345.1 Arthrobacter sp.
AGTTTGCTGCCTTAGTTTGCTGCGGTGAAGCGTGCCCGGCGGTGCGCCGGAGTCTCGATCTCGTCCAGCATGGCCACGGCGTAGTCCTGCGTGGAGATGCTCATGCCTGCCGGTGAATCCTTGGCTACGGTGTAGCTGCCGGTGCGCTCACCGGGCTGGATCATCGGTGCCGGAGCCAGCACGGTCCAGTCGAGGGATTCGGGGGCGTCCTGGATGGTCGCGAGGGCGGTAGCAGCCGTGGTGGCCTCTGCCTTGTAGGCCTCCGGGAAGTCGGGAGTGTCGAGGAGGCGGATTCCGTCGACAGTCAGGGTGCCCGCTCCGCCCACAATCATGAGGCGCGTGCCTTCTGCGTTGCTGATGGCGGTGTCCATGGCAGCGAGCCATTCAGCGTGGTCGCCGCCGGTGCGGCTGGGGCCCGTCGCCAGCACAACGGCGTCGTGCTCCTTGGCGATCTGCGCGAACGTCTGGCCGTCGGCCTGATCGGCGGCGACGGCAACCGTTCCGGCCACCTCGGCGCCCTTGCGGGAAATGGAGGTGACCTGGTGGCCGCGGGTCAGGGATTCGTTGACGATCTGGCTGCCGACCATGCCGGTTGCGCCGTAGACTGCGATTTTCATGACTCTCCTTGGGTTGTTATCCTTGCAATAACATAAAAGTATCTTTTTGATACTGATAGCTTCAAAGGAACCTAGTTACCTCATGGATACTAACGACTTTCCCGCCAACGTCCTGGACCCCAATTGCCCGTCCCGCGTGATCTTCCAGCGGATCGGGGACAAATGGGCCTCGCTGGTGATCCAGGTCCTGGGCGACGGGCCCGTCAGGTTCTCCGAGCTGCGCAAAATGGTCGGCGTGGTGACGCCCAAGGTACTGACCCAGACGCTGCGGACCCTGGAGCGGGACGGCCTCATCACCCGAACCATCCACGCCCAGGTTCCGCCGCGGGTGGACTACGAACTCACGGAAATCGGCGAATCCCTGCTCAAGCCGCTCACCATACTGCGCGATTGGGCCGAGAGTCATGTGCCGGGCATCCTTGACGCCCGCGACGCCTACGACGACGCCGCGGACGAGGCCGTCCTGGGCCACTGAGCTGCGGTTTCCCGCGACGGCGGCGGACCGCTTTCCCCAGGGGAGGCGGGCTTGCCGTCGTCGTACTTTTGCGTGGAGTGCCGGGGCGCGCGGGGAGCAGCACCCCAGGTTGTCGGAGGGAGAGGGCATAATAGCGCGGTGGGGAACTCCAAAAAACTTTCATTTGCCGTAGCCGGACTCATTCTTGCCGCCTCCTTGGCTGCCTGCGACGACGGCAGAGGCGGTGCTGAAAGTGCCGCCAAACAGTTTGCCTCGGCTGTGGCCACGCTCGACGTCGGCACGGTCGCCTTTGACGGCAAGGACTCCGGCGTAGCCAAGCAGCAGGTCCAGGACGTGTTCAAAGCCTTGGACCCGGACAAGCCGACGGTGGAAACGGGCCAGCTGACGCTCAAGGGCGACAGCGCCACGGTCCCGCTGAACTACACCTGGAAAGCCGGCGCCGGAGAGTGGAAGTACACCACCTACGCCGAGTTCAAAAAGTCCGGTGACAAATGGCTCACAGTCTGGAATCCGGCGTCGTTGGTCCCGGAACTGGCGGACAACGAAATCCTCAGCAAGGGCACCCAGTCGCCGCAGCGTGCGGACATCCTGGGCGCCGGGGACGCGAAGCTGGTCACGTACCGCCCTGTAGTGAATGTGGGGATCGATAAGCCGCGCCTGGGGTCCGCCGATCCCGCCGCTTCCGCCACGCAACTGGCCCAGTTGGTGGGCGTGGATCCTGCCGCCTATGCCGGTCAGGTTGCAGCCGCCGGCGCCCAGGCGTTTGTTACCGCCATCACCCTCCGTGACGAAGGCCGCACCATCACGGACCAGCAGATCACGGCCATTCCGGGTGCCCGCGCGATCCCGGATTCCCAGCCGCTAGCCCCGAGCCGGGCCTTCGCCCGGGCAGTCCTGGGCACTGTCGGCGAAGCAACCGCCGAGCAGATTCAGGCGTCCGGCGGCGCCCTCACCGCGGGTGACGTGACCGGCGTGGGCGGCTTGCAGCAGCAGTACGACGCCCAGCTCCGCGGCAAGGACGCTGTGGTGATCCGTGCGCAGCGGGCCGACCTTACCCGGGAACAGATCCAGGCGGCAGGCACCGATCCGCGCCGGATTGTCTACCAGGTGGCGCCCACGCCCGGTACGCCCCTGAAAACCACCTTGGATCCGACCCTCCAGGCACTCGCGGAGAGCACGCTGGCCGGGGTGGGGCCGGCGTCGGCCATCGTGGCGCTCCGCCCCTCCACCGGGGCGGTACTCGCGGCAGCCTCGGGACCCGGAAGCAACGGCTACAACACGGCGATGCTGGGCCAGTACGCGCCCGGCTCAATTTTCAAGATGGTCGACTCGCTCGCATTGTTCCGCAACGGACTGACACCGGACGCCAAAGTCCAGTGCACCCCCACGCTGGACGTTGATGGCCGGACCTTCAAAAACTCCGAGGGCTACCCCGTGGGCTCGCTGGGATCCGTGACGCTCCGCGATGCCTTCGCCCACTCATGCAATACCGCGTTCATCTCCCAGCGGGACAACGTCAGCCAGGCCCAGCTTGAGTCGGCCGCCGCCTCCATGGGCGTGGCCGTGGAGGCACCATCGTTGGGCGCCGCGGCGTTCCTTGGCTCGGTTCCGGGCGAGGCTGCCGGCACCGAACATGCCGCGTCCATGATCGGCCAGGGGAAGGTCCTGCTGTCCCCGCTCGCGGCGGCCATCATGGCCGGATCCGTGGCCAAGGGCTCCCCCGTGTCACCGCAACTGGTCCTGAATCCCGACGCCGGCGCTGCCGCGGCAGGGACCTCCGGCGCGCCGACGGCGGATGCCGCGTCGCCGTCGTCGACCGTTACCCCGCAGGCGCCCGTCAAAGCGTCCGACAAACCGATCACCGCCGCTGAAGCGGCCATGCTGTCAGACATGATGCGCGCAGTTGTCACCTCGGGGCACGCCGGGTTCCTTGCCAGCGTTCCCGGGGCTCCGGTGGGGGCGAAAACCGGTACCGCGGAATTCGGCAACGACACCCCGCCCAAAACACACGCCTGGATCGTGGCAGTCCACGGCGACCTCGCCGTGGCGGTGTTCGTGGAGGACGGCGGCCTGGGGGCGACAACGTCGGGCCCACTGCTCAAGCAGTTCCTGACCGCCGCCGGCTAACTGCTCCCCCCGCCCCCGCCCCCACCCCGGAGTTTTTGTCCAGATAACGGGTCCAAAACGGCGGCAAAGTCCGATTATCTGGACAAAAACTCGGGTGGGGCGGGCGTGGGAAGATTGACCGGTGGCTCATATTGACGTTTCCGGCATCGACTATTTCCTTTCTGACGGCACCCAGCTGCTCAACGGCGTGACTTTTAAGGTCCCGGACGGCACCAAAACAGCCCTGATCGGCCCCAACGGCACCGGCAAGACCACCCTGTTCCGGATCATTTCCGGCGACCTCGTTCCGGACGAGGGCGTGATCGGACGCTCCGGGAACATGGGCATCACGCGGCAGTTCGTGGGCCAGGTCCGGGACGATTCCACCGTCCGGGACCTGCTGGTCTCTGCCGCCCCGCCGGCCCTGGCCGCTGCGGCGCGGGAGGTGGACGAGGCTGAGCTCGCGATGGTGGAGCACGACGACGAACCCACCCAGATGCGGTACGCCCCGGCGATCGTGGACTGGGGGGATGCCGGCGGCTACGACGTCGAGACTGTCTGGGACGAAGTCTGCATGGCCGCGCTGGGACTGCCGTTTGACCGCGCACAGCACCGCCCGGCGTCGAGCCTTTCCGGCGGTGAGCAGAAGCGGCTGGTGCTGGAGGCCCTGTTCGCCGGACCCGACGAACTGCTGCTCCTGGACGAACCGGATAACTACCTCGACGTGCCGGGCAAGCGCTGGCTCGAGGACAAGCTGAACGAGTCCAAAAAGACAGTCTTTTTCATCAGCCACGACCGCGAGCTGCTCAACAACGCCGCCGGACGCATCGTGACGCTGGAACCGGGCATCAACGGCGCAGGTGCCTGGGTGCACGGCGGTGGATTTGGCTCCTACGTTGACGCCCGCGCCGACCGGAACGCCCGCTTCGAGGAGCTGCGCAAGCGCTGGGACGAGGAGCACATCAAGCTCAAAGAACTCGTCAACATGTACAAAAACAAGGCCGCGTTCCGCTCCGACATGGCCAACCGCTACCAAGCCGCCCAGACCCGGTTGGCGAAGTTCCTCGAGGCCGGACCGCCGGAGGCGCTCCCGATCGAGCAGAACGTCCGGATGCGGCTCAAGGGCGGCCGGACCGCCAAGCGTGCCATCGTGGCTGAGAAACTGGAACTGACCGGGCTGATGAAGCCGTTCTCCACCGAGGTGTGGTTCGGAGACCGCGTGGGTGTGCTCGGCTCCAACGGCTCCGGCAAGAGCCACTTCCTGCGGCTCCTCGCGACCGGCGGCACCGATCCGGAGCGGGAGCACCTCCCTGTCTCCGAAGTCGAGATCGCCGAAGTGCCGCACGAAGG
>DASSIA010000311.1:0-4337 GCA_035692345.1 Arthrobacter sp.
CGGACCGTCCCGAAGAACTCCGGGCACTGCTGCGCAGCCACATCGGCGCGGTGGACCTGATGGTCACCACGGGCGGGGTCAGCAAGGGAGCCTACGAAGTTGTCCGCCAGGCCATGGAAGGTCAGGCCGCAGAGTTCCTTCATGTCGCGATGCAGCCCGGTGGACCGCAGGGCATCGGGACGTTTGACGGCGTGCCCTTCCTGGGCTTCCCGGGAAACCCCGTGAGCTGCCTCGTTTCCTTTGAAATGTTCCTGCGGCCCGTGCTGGCAGAACTGTTTGGCTCGCCTGCACCACGGATCCCCGTCCGCGCCAGGCTGGGCCACAGCCTCTCGTCGCCCGAACACAAGCACCAGGTCCGGCGCGGAACCCTTCAGGGAGACGGAACTGTCCGCCTGGAAGGGGGCGAGAGCTCCCACCTCATGCATGCCCTCGCCGGATCCAACGCACTGGTGCACGTCCCCGCGGGAGTCCGGGCGCTCGCCGAGGGTGCGGAGGTGGAAGTATGGATGCTGTGAATCCAGAACAAACCGCGTCCGCGCTGACCCATCTGCGCCAGGACGGCAGTGCCCAGATGGTGGATGTTTCCGCGAAAGCCGAAACCACCCGGGAAGCTACCGCCACGGCCACCGTCCGCACCACTGAAGAAGTGCTGGGCCTGCTGGGATCGGGTGGCCTGCCCAAGGGTGATGCCCTGGCCGTGGCACGGGTTGCCGGCATCATGGCGGCAAAAAAGACCCCCGAACTCATCCCGCTCTGCCATCCCTTGCCGCTCTCGAAAGTCACCGTGGACTTCGAGCTGGGGTCCGATTCCGTGGCGATCCTGGCCACGGTCAAGACCCGTGGGGTTACCGGGGTTGAGATGGAGGCGCTCACGGCGGTGTCCGTGGCTGCCCTCAGCGTGTACGACATGATCAAGGCCGTCGACAAGCATGCCGTGCTGACCGACATCAAAGTGCTGGCGAAAAGCGGCGGCAAGAGCGGGGACTGGACATTATGAGCACTGAGAGTACTTACACGCCTGGGCGCACCCCGGAGCCGCACGTGCCCGAACCGCACCGGCACGGCGAGGTGCAGGGCCGGAAGGCCGGGGTTGTCATCGCGTCCACCCGGGCCGCCGCAGGCATCTATGAGGATGAAACCGGGCCCGTCATCATCGACTGGCTGACCGAGCACGGCTTTGAGGCCTATCCCGCCATGGTGGTGCCGGACGGCGAGCCGGTCGGCGCGGCGATCCGGGCCCTCCTCAGCCAGCATCCCGCCGTCGTGATCACGAGCGGCGGCACCGGGCTCAGCCCCGACGACCGCACCCCCGACGTGACCCTGCCCCTCCTGGACCGGGAAATCCCGGGCATCATGGAGGCCATCCGGCGTGAAGGCGCAGCCAAAACGCCGCTTGCGGTCCTTAGCCGCGGCCACGCCGGTGCCCACGGAGGCACCTTCATCGTGAACCTGCCGGGTTCGCCCAAGGGCGTTATGGACGGCCTGTCGGTGCTGGATCCATTGATCGGGCACCTTTGTGACCAGCTGGAGGGTGGACATGGGCACTGAATCGGTTTTCGAAGTAGTCCACGCGGTACTGAGCGCAGAACCAATCTCCGTGGACCAGGCCATCGCTGCCGTGGAGTCGGACACCGCAGGGGCCGTGGTCAGCTTCAGCGGGGTAGTGCGGAACCACGACGGCGGCAAGGCAGTGGAGCGGCTCAGTTACAGCGCGCACCCCACGGCTCACCAGGTGATGGCTGACGTCGTCGCCCGGCTTGTTGCCGAGCATACGGGTGACGGGTCCGCCACCCAGCCGGTGCGGATCTGGGCTGCCCACCGCATCGGCATGCTGGGGATTGGAGATCCGGCGCTGGTCTGTGCGGTCTCCGCTGCGCACCGCGGACAGGCTTTTGCCGTGTGTTCCGAACTGGTGGACCGCATCAAGGAACAGGTTCCCATCTGGAAGGAACAGTTTTTCACGGACGGCACGGTGGAGTGGGTGGGGGCAGGCAGCTGACTTTGGCCCGGTAGGGTTAACGGCATGACCGAACAACTTTCCGCGCCCACCCGCGTGGCTGTCCTGGGCGCCAACGGGCGCATGGGCGCCGAAGCCGTCAAGGCCGTTGAAGCCGCCTCCGACCTTCTGCTTGTTGCCGCCCTTGGACGGGGTGATTCGCTGGACCAGCTGGCGGCGTCGGGCGCCCACGTCGTTGTGGATCTCACCGTCCCCGAGAGCACCGAAGCGAACGTGCGCTACGCCGTCGAGCACGGCATGCATGCGGTGGTGGGGACTACCGGCTGGGATTCCGCCCGGCTCGCCGCCTTGGAAGCACTGCTCGCGGAGAACCCGGAAACAGGCGTGCTGATCGCCCCCAACTTTGCCCTTGGCTCCGTGCTGGCCTCGGCGTTTGCAGCCAAGGCCGCCAAATATTTCGAGTCCGTGGAAATCGTCGAACTGCACCATCCGGACAAGGTGGACGCGCCGTCCGGCACTGCCGTCCGCACCGCCCAGCTCATCGCGGCCGAACGCAAGGCTGCGGACGTTCCGCCCAGTCCTGACGCGACCACCAGCGAACTCGCCGGCGCGCGGGGTTGCGACGTTGAGGGAGTCCGCGTGCACAGCGTGCGGCTGCGCGGGCTGGTGGCCCACCAGGAAGTGCTGCTTGGCGGTCCGGGGGAGCAGCTGACCATCCGGCACGATTCCTTCGACCGTGCATCCTTTATGCCCGGCGTGCTGCTAGGCGTGCGCAACGTTGCAGCGCATCCGGGACTGACGGTGGGCCTCGACGGCTACCTGGACCTGGGACTCTAGGCCGTGGACGGGTTCCTGGCCGCGTTCCGCAAGAACCGCACCAAGATCTGGGTGGGTGCGGTAACGCTCCTGCTGGTGTTCTACCTGGTGGTGTCCTTCCAGCGCTCCGTGCTGTTGCTGCTGGACAGCAACACCACCGCCAAAGCCATCGGCGCCGCCTACCTGGTCCTGCCCGTGATCGGTGCCTGGGCCATGATCCGTGAACTGCTGTTCGGTGCACGCACGGAACAGATGGCCAAGGTTCTGGAGGCCGAAGGCGGACTCCCGGTAGATGAACTGCCGCGCACGCCGGCGGGCCGGATCGTCCGCTCGGCGGCCGATCTGGAGTTCGAAAAGTACAGGGCGGAGGCTGAAGCGGCGCCCGATGACTGGCGCTCGTGGTTCCGGCTCAGCTGCGCCTACGACGCTGCCGGTGACCGTAAACGGGCCCGCGCGTCCATGCGGGATGCCGAGAAGCTGTTCCGCAACAAGGTTCCGGCCTAGCAAGGTTCCGGCGTAGCGCGCTTCCTGCGTAGCAAGGTTCCGGCGTAGCCGTCAGCGCTTGGCGGCCCGTTCGCCGCGGCCCAGCTGTTTGGCCACATGGCCCAAAAGCTCCAGCGGGCCGCGCCATTTCAGCAGGACAAAGACCGTGCCTACGATGATGGCCGTCGCGGCCTGCGCTACGTACATTCCCTCCTCCGTCCAGCCAGCGGGCAGCGGCTTCAGGTAGAACGCCGAAACCACCCAGACATGGGCCGAGTAGAGCGTGAGGGTCATCGCTCCTGCTCCCCGCAACGGCAGCAGCAGGTCCAGGTCGAGCCAGTCTGCGAGCCTGCCGAGCAGGAGGCACGCGCCCACGACGGCGGCGGCCACTCCCGATGTGTGCGCGAGGTCAAGCGTGGTGGCAGAATGCGGCGCCGCGGATGCCAGCCACCACCAGGATCCTTCCTGCCGGATTCCGGTGAGGTTGACCTGGAGGACATTGCCCAGAGGGTAGCCGGGGGCGTTCAGAGCTTCTTCCAGCGCGGCCAGGCCGCCCCAGTTCTCCATTGCGGCCGTACCCAGCGCTTTGGCCAGTGCGGCCACTGCCGTCCCGCCGGCGAGCAGCAGGACGGGAACCATGGCCTTGGCAAGGGCCAGCCGGCCAATCACCAGTCCCACCAGCAAATAGGACAGCCACTGGAACACCGGGTAGTAGCCGGTCAGGAACAGGTCTCCCACTAGGGGGAACGGCGTCGCAAGGTCTTCCCAGGACGGGTTACGCCCCAGGTTCAGGGGTGGATTGGCCGCCATCAGCCAAGGGCGGAGCAGATAGGCGAGAACCGGGGAAACCAGGATCCAGCCGGCCGCCCATGCGCACAGCGCCTTCAGCTTCAGGCCCAGGAACGGCAGGACGCACAGGAACAGCAGCGCGTAATGGACCAGGATGATCGCGAGGTTTACTTCCAGCCCGCCCAGTGAGAGCCCGACGGCGGCAATCACCAGCGCCCGCAGTGCGACGCCGCGGCGGGCGGCGTTTAAGGCAGTACCCGCCGGGGGCGCCTGCTTTCCGGTCGACAGTGCC
>DASSIA010000312.1:0-3595 GCA_035692345.1 Arthrobacter sp.
AAGAGCTGGACCAGCCGGATCGATGAATCCGACCTGCTCTTTGTCCTGGCCCGCACCTCTGAAAAGCCCGAAGGAAAAGGCACGGACAAGACCCACGGACTGACGCTGTTCCTGGTGGATCTGCGCCAGGTCCGGGCGGAACAGGCTGAGAGCCTGAAGGTGGTCAAGGTCCGCACCATGTTCAACTACGCCACCAACCAGATCTTCTACCAGGGCATGCGCGTCCCGGCATCGGCCGTGATCGGCGAGGTGGGCAAGGGCTTCCGCTACGTCATCGACGGCTGGAACGCCGAGCGCATCCTGCTGGCCTCCGAGGCGATCGGCGACGGCTACTGGTTCACGCAGCGCGGCGTGGACTACGCCAACGGCCGCGAGGTGTTCGGCCGGAAGATCGGCGCCAACCAGGGCGTCCAGTTCCCCATCACTGACGCCTACATGAAGGTCCGCGCCGCGGACATGATGCGCTACGAAGCCGCCCGCCTCTTCGACGCCGGCGAACCCTGCGGCGCCGAGGCCAACATGGCCAAGCACCTCGCCTCCGAGGCCAGCTGGGCCGCCGCCAACGCATGCCTGGACACCCACGGCGGCTACGGCTTCGTGGATGAGTACGACGTCGAACGCAAGTTCCGCGAGACACGCATGTTCCAGGTGGCCCCGGTCAACAACAACATGATCAAGAGCTTCGTGGCCACCAAGGTCCTGGGCCTGCCCCGGTCGTACTGAGGCGCCGCCGGTGATCGAGCTTGTCGAGATCCAGGGGTTTCGACGGGCTCAACCACCGGGTTGGGAGGCTCAGCCATCGGTTTGAGGATTAGCATGGGGCATGAAATCCAATGAACTGCTGCTGGACACCTTCGGCAGGATCAGAGAGACCGTGGAAGCCACGCTTAAGGGGCTCGACGACGGGTCCCTGGTCCGGCGGCCGGCCGGCACCGGGAACTCGATTGCGTGGCTGGTCTGGCACCTGGGCCGGGTGGAAGACGCCCAGGTTTCCTCCGCGGCAGGCCTCGACCAGGTGTGGAAATCACAGGACTTTTTCGGTCGTTTCGGATTGCCGCTCACCGACCGCGATACCGGCTACGGCCACTCTTCCCACCAGGTCGATTCGGTGCGGGCCAGCCCGGAGCTGCTGCTCGAGTACTACGACGCCGTCCACCGGCAGACCGTGGGCTTTCTGGAGACCCTCACCGATGAGGACATGGACCGCATCGTGGACCGGCGGTGGGACCCGCCGGTCACCCTCGGCGTGCGGCTGGTCAGCACCATCGCCGACTGCCTCCAGCACGTGGGCCAGGCCGCGTACGCCAAGGGCTTGGTCAGGACGGCCGCTGACGCTCCTTGATCTTCCGCCAGCCGCCGGCACGGTTGTTGGCGATGATCGCCTTGAACATCTCAACCAGGGCTTCTTCGTTGACGGCGTCGCCCTCGTGGAACGCGACCGTGCGGGCCGTTTTGTTGGTGTGCCCCGCGGTGATGATGCTGTGCGGATCAGGGACGATGCCGCCGTCGTACAGGAAAACGTTGACGTGGTCCTTTGCCGCGAGGAGGGCGCAGATGTTGCCCTCGAGCACGAAGTACGGCTGGACGGTGCGTTTGATGGTTTCCTCGACGTCGGGATCGGCGGCGTGGACCAGTGCGCGGACCTGTTGGCAGATGGCCTGCTGCCACGCCGGCAGGGCTTCGATGTATAGGTCAACCCGCGGGTCGCGCACGGCTACAGCCCGCCTGCAAGGGAGCGGCCCACTGTGCGGCCCGTGAAAATGCAACCGCCCAGGAACGTGCCTTCCAGCGCGTTGTAGCCGTGGGCACCTCCGCCGCCGAACCCTGCGGCCTCACCGGCAGCGTAGAGGCCGGGGATGGTGGAACCGTCCTTGGCGAACGCCTGCCCGGTGAGGTCGGTCTGGATGCCGCCCAGCGACTTGCGCGTGACAATATGCAGCCGAACGGCGATCAGCGGACCGGCTGCGGGGTCCAGGATCCGGTGCGGCTTTACGGTGCGGAAGAGCCGGTCGCCGAGGTAGCGCCGGCTGTTGTGGATGCCGATGACCTGCGCGTCCTTGGAATAGGGGTTCTGGATTTCGGCGTCACGCTCCTCGACCTGCCGCTGGATCACCCGGTAATCGAGCAGCGGTTCTTCCGTGAGGCCGTTCATCCCGCTGACCAGGCCGGCAAGGGTGTCGGCGACGACGAAGTCGGCACCGTGTTCCTTGAACGCCTCGATGGGAGCCGCCGCGCCGCGGCCCAGACGGGTCCGGAGCAACAGCAACAGGTCCCGGTTGGTGATGTCGGGGTTCTGCTCGGAGCCGGACAAGGCGAATTCTTTTTCGATGATTTTCTGGTTGAGGATGAACCAGGAGTGGTCATGCTCCAGGATGTCCGGGGTGGTGCGCAGCAGCCGGAGGGTGCCCAGGGTGTCGTAGCCGGGCAATCCCGGGGCGGGAAGGCGGCGGCCCAGGGCGTCGAACCACATCGACGACGGCCCGGGCAGGATCCGGATGGCGTGGTCCGGCCAGATGGGGTTCCAGTTCTGGATTCCCTCGGTGTAATGCCACATGCGGTCGCGGTTCACCAGCCGGACGCCGGCCTCATCCGCGATGCCCAGCATCCGGCCATCAACATGCTTCGGGACTCCGGTGATCATCTTCCGGGGCGCCGTGCCAAGTCGTTGCGGCCACCACTTGCGCACTTCTTTGTGCTTGCCGCCGATCCCGCCGGTGGCGATGACCACTGCCTGCGCCCGCAGCTCGAACTCGCCGACTTTGTCGCGGTTCGAGGCCACGCCGCGCGGGGCCGCATCCGGCGCGAGCACGGTCCCACGCACTCCGGTGACTGTTCCGCCGTCGAACACTAACCCGTCCGCCTGGTGGCGGAAATAGAACCGGACCTGGCCTGTCTCGGCAGCCGCTCGCGCCTTGTCCGCGAACGGTTCGGAGATGCCGGTGCCGGTTCCCCACGGGACGTGGAACCGGGGGACGGAGTTGCCGTGGCCGCCGGCCCGCCCGTCGCCGCGTTCGGCCCAACCGATGAGCGGCGTGAATTTCACGCCCTGTGCCTGCAGCCAGGAGCGTTTCTCACCGGCGGCGAACTCGACGTAGGCGCGTCCCCACTGCTGCGCCCATTCGTCGTCCGGATGCTCGCCGTCGAGCCGGTCCCATTGGGCCGAGCCCTGCCAGTCCTGCCACGCCAGATCGAAGGAATCCTTCACTCCGAGCCGGCGCTGCATGGGGGTGCCCACCAGGAAGAGCCCGCCGAGGGACCAGAACGCCTGGCCGCCAAGGTTCGCTGGGTTCTCCTGGTCAAGGATGGCCACGCGCTTGCCCGCCCTGACCAGTTCATTGCTTGCCACGAGCCCGGCCAGCCCGCCGCCGATGATGATGACGTCTGCGTCCATCCCGCACCTCCGCGCCGTTTTGCTCGACCATAACATCCGAGCCACCAAGCTGAGCCGGGGAGCGTCGCCGGACGCGCGACCGGGCCCGGGGGTCCCACCGCCCGTGAGCGAAACTACCGGACCGCGCCGGATGCCGGCCGGACGGTCCGGCCTGAAGGGGTCCGGTCCGCGGCTGTAGGTACGGGCCGGTGCGGGATCGACGAG
>DASSIA010000313.1:0-4555 GCA_035692345.1 Arthrobacter sp.
TCACCGTGAAGCCCGGGCCCTATCCCTGGGGCAACCACCACAATGCCTGGCGCCCGGCGCACATCCACTTCTCGCTGTTCGGCCAGGAGTTCACCCAGCGCATCGTCACCCAGATGTACTTCCCCGGTGACCAGCTCTTCCCGCTGGACCCCATCTACCAGTCCATCGTGGACCAGGATGCCCGCGACCGTCTCGTGGCAACCTACAACCATGACCTGACCCAGCCGGAATGGGCCCTGGGCTATAACTGGGACATCGTCCTGACCGGCTCCAAGCGGACGTGGACCGAAAATGAAGCGCTCGGCGCAGCAGGAGACGAGGAATAACGTGAACACAACCACCAAGCTTGTTCCCACCCCCGGCCAGACCGTCGGCCCGTTCTACGGCTACGCCCTGCCGTACGAGAAGGACAACGAACTCCTGGCGCCCGGCTCGGCCGGGTCCATCCGGCTCCAGGGCACGGTGTACGACGGCGCCGGCGAACCGATTCCCGACGCCATCCTGGAGATCTGGCAGCCCGACGCCGAGGGCAAGGTTGTGCAGCGGACCGGCTCCATGGTCCGGGACGGCTACACCTTCACCGGCTGGGGCCGCGCCGCCGTGGGCCACTCCGGCGTCTACACCTTCACCACTGTGAACCCCGGCCCCACCGAGCCCGGTGCCGCCCCGTTCATCTCCGTTGCCGTGTTTGCCCGCGGCCTGATGAACCGCCTGTTCACCCGCGTCTACCTGCCCGAAAACGGGGAGGCCCTGGCCGCGGACCCGCTGCTGAGCTCCCTGGATGCAGACCGCCGCCAGACGCTCATCGCACACCGCGACGCCGATGGCGGGCTCACCTGGGATATCCGCCTGCAGGGTGAAAACGAAACAGTCTTCCTGGACTTCCAGTGACTGAGACCCCCGGCACGGGAGGTGCCGTCCGCTTCGGAACCGCCGCGGACGGCGACGTCGGCCTGCTGTCTCCGGTCTCGGCGTCGCCCCTGGTGGCGGCGCTGACCGGTGACCGCGCGGTGCTGGCGGCGATCCTCGCCGTCGAGTCCGGCTGGGCCGCCGTGCTGGAGAAGGCGGGCCTGGCGCCCGCCGGTTCCGCCGCCGTCGTGGCCTCCGCCGCTGAGGCGGGCCGCTACGACGCAGCAGACATCGCGCTCCGGGCCCAGGGCGGCGGCAACCCCGTCATCCCGCTGTTGGCTGACCTGCGCAAACGCGTTTCGGCGCTGGACGCCGCCGGAATCGGCGCCGTGAAGGCGGTGCATACCTCGCTGACCAGCCAGGATGTTCTGGACACCGCCCTGATGCTGCTCGCGCGCAACACCGTTGAGGCGTTGCTGGCGGATCTTAAATGCACGACGGCGGCGCTCGCCACCGTGGCGGAAGAGCATGCGGACACGCTGGGTGTGGGCAGGAGCCTGACCCAGCACTCCCTTCCGTTCACCTTCGGGCTGCGGGCCGCGCAGTGGTTCCACGGGCTGGCCGACGCGGGACGGCAGCTGGCGAACGTCCGGTTCCCGGTGCAGTTCGGCGGGGCGGCGGGAACGCTGGCTGCCGGTACCGTACTGACGGACGGTTCGGCCACCACGCCTTTTGACCTCGCCGATTCCCTGGCCACGCAGCTGGGTCTCGCTCCGGTTCCGGCACCATGGCATACCAACCGCCTGGCCGTCACGTCACTCGGCAACGCGCTGGCCACGGTACTGGACGCTGCCGGCAAGATCGCCGCGGACGTCCTGTTCCTGAGCCGTCCCGAGGTGGCCGAACTCGCCGAACCACGCGCGGCGGGCCGCGGCGTTTCCTCAGCGATGCCGCAGAAGCAGAACCCCGTCCTGTCGGTCCTGATCCGCAGCGCCGCGCTGCAAGCACCCCAACTGGTGGCCCAGCTGCACGTTGCCGCGGCCAACTTCAACGACGAACGCCCCGACGCTGCCTGGCACACGGAATGGCCGGCCCTGCGCCAGCTCCTTCGCCTGGCACTTGGCGCGGCCGGACACCTGCGTGAGCTTGCTGAAGGCCTGCAGGTTTTCCCTGACGCCATGCGCCGGAACCTGGACCTCGCCGGACCGTTGCTCCTGGCCGAAGGGGTGGGTGCCGCCGTGGCCCCGCTCCTGGCCGACAAGGATGGCCGCAGCGGCAAAGAGCAGCACCAGGCGCTGGTGGACCGGACCCTGCAGGCGCCTGCCGCCGGGCAGGGCGCCACCTACCGCCGGCTGCTCCGTGCGGCGGTCCCGGTGGACAGGCTCACCGATGAACGGCTCGCGGAACTCCTGGACCCCGCCAGCTACCTGGGCCAGGCAGGCGCCATCTCCCGGCGGATCCTGGCCGCGTACCCCGACTTTGCCCCAGCCCATCCTCTCTCAGCCCCCGGGTCAGCAGACCCCGACCAGAACGGAGCCAACCGTGGCTAAACCGACCCTGAAGGCAGTCCTGCTGTCGCCCCAGCGCCCCCTCGGCGAACGTCCCCTGCTGGTGCTGGGGCCCTCCCTGGGCACCTCCACCATCCTGTGGAACCAGACGGCGGCGGTGCTGGCCAACGACTACGACGTGGTGGCCTGGGACCTGCCCGGCCACGGCGTCTCGCCTGTCGCCACCGAGACCTTCGACGTCGGGGACCTGGCTGATTCCGTGGTGGACCTGGTGGACTCGATCGCCCCCGGCGAATCGTTCCACTACGCCGGCGTCTCGCTGGGCGGAGCCACCGGCCTGCAGTTGGGCATCAAGCACGGAGAACGCCTCAAGAGCCTGTCCGTCCAGTGCAGCGGCGCCAAAATCGGCACCGCCGAAGGCTGGCTGGAGCGCGCGGAGCTGGTGCGCAACCAAGGCACTCCCGTAGTGATCCAGGGTTCTGCGGAGCGCTGGTTCGCGCCGGGCTTTATGGACCGCGAACCGGACCTGAGCAGCCGGCTCCTGCACGCCCTGCGCGACGCCGACCGGTTCAGCTACGCGTTCTGCTGTGAAGCGCTGGCCGGCTATGACGTCCGCGCCGAACTCGGCAGCATTTCGGTCCCCACGCAGGCTGTCGCTGGTGTGGCGGATACTGTTGTGCCGCCGTCGTTCGCTGAAGAAATCGTTGCCGGCATTACCGCCGGGGGAGGCACGGCGAACGCCGTATCCCTGGAAGGCGTGGCGCACCTGGCCCCCGCCGAGGCACCCGCGCACGTCGCCGAGCTGCTGCGGAGCCTCATCACCTGGGCTGAGTCCCGCGGGGCGGCCAAATGAGCATGGATAACAGCGCTGAACGCCACGGTGTGGTCCAGCCGGGCGCCACCAGCCAGGAGATTTACGACGGCGGCATGGTGGTCCGCCGCGAAGTGCTGGGCGCCGCGCACGTGGACCGGGCCAACGCCAACAAAGACGGGTTCACCGAGGATTTCCAGGACATGATCACCCGCATCGCCTGGGGTGGCATCTGGACCCGGCCCGGCATCTCGCGGCAGATGCGCTCCGCCGTGACCATCACGGCGATGGTGGCGCACGGGCACTGGGAAGAGCTGGCCATGCACATCCGCGCGGCCATCACCAACGGCCTGAGCAGGGACGAAATCAAGGAAATCCTGCTCCAGACCGCCATTTACTGCGGCGTCCCGTCCGCGAACACGGCCTTCAAGACCGCCCAGCAGGTCTTCCATGCAATGGACAAGGCCGACATGGACACCGCCGCACCCGAGAATTCCCCCGCCCCACCCAACTAGCGGCCCCCGCTTACCCGCAGCTTTCGCTCACACAGAAATCAAAGGAGCACAATGAACCAGGCATTTGTTTACGACGCCGTTCGCACCCCGTTCGGGAAGTTCGGCTCCGGCCTCGCGGCCGTCCGCCCGGATGACCTTGCCGCGCACGTGATCAGGGAATCCGTGAAGCGCGCGCCCGGGTTGGATCCCGAGCGCATCGACGAGGTCGTCTTCGGTAACGCCAACGGCGCCGGCGAGGAGAACCGCAACATCGCCCGGATGGGCACCCTGCTGGCCGGCCTCCCGGTCTCAATCCCCGGCACCAGCATTAACCGGCTCTGCGGCTCCTCCCTGGACGCGGCGATCATCGCCTCGCGCCAGATCAACGCCGGCGACGCCGACCTGATGCTCGTGGGCGGCGCCGAGTCCATGTCCCGCGCGCCCTGGGTGCTGCCCAAGACGGAGAAGCCCTACCCGGCCGGGGACATGACCCTGGCCTCCACCACACTGGGCTGGCGCCTGGTGAACAAGGCCATGCCCAAGGAGTGGACCATCTCCCTGGGCGAGGCCACCGAGCGGCTCCGTGAGAAGTACGGTGTGACCCGGGAGGCCCAGGACGAGTTCGCCGCGAACTCCCACAACCTCTCCGCCGCCGCCTGGGACGAGGGCTTCTACGACAACCTGGTGACCCCCGTGCCCGGCACCGACCTGGTCCGCGATGAAGGCATCCGCGCCGGGTCCTCCGCGGAAAAGCTCGCCGGGCTCAAGACCGTATTCCGCACGGAGAACGGCACTGTCACCGCCGGGAACGCGTCCCCGCTCTCCGACGGCGCCTCCGCGGCCTGGATCGGCTCCGAGAACGCCGCCGGGCTGCTGGGCATGGAGCCGCTGGC
>DASSIA010000314.1:0-3930 GCA_035692345.1 Arthrobacter sp.
TTTCGCAATAGGACACGAACAAGGGACACGTAACGTGGCAGCTCCGCAGAATTACTTGGCCGTCATCAAGGTCGTCGGCATCGGCGGCGGTGGCGTGAACGCAGTCAACCGCATGATCGAGGTCGGCCTCCGGGGTGTTGAATTCATCGCCATCAACACAGATGCCCAGGCGCTGCTGATGAGTGACGCCGACGTCAAACTCGACGTCGGACGCGAGCTGACCCGCGGGCTCGGTGCAGGTGCCAACCCGGAGGTGGGCAAGCAGGCTGCGGAGGACCACGCCGACGAGATCGAAGAGGTCATCCGCGGTGCAGACATGGTGTTTGTGACCGCCGGCGAAGGCGGCGGCACAGGCACCGGCGGCGCACCTGTGGTGGCGCGCATCGCCCGTTCCCTCGGGGCCCTGACCATCGGTGTGGTGACCCGGCCGTTCACGTTTGAGGGCCGCCGTCGCGCCGGCTCTGCCGAGGCGGGCATCGACGCCCTCCGCGACGAGGTGGACACGCTGATCGTGATTCCGAACGACAGGCTTTTGTCCATCAGCGACCGCAACGTCTCCGTCCTGGACGCTTTCCGGTCCGCTGACCAGGTCCTGCTGTCCGGTGTCCAGGGCATCACGGACCTCATCACCACCCCCGGCCTGATCAACCTCGACTTCGCGGACGTCAAGTCCGTGATGCAGGGTGCAGGCTCGGCGCTGATGGGCATCGGCTCGGCCCGCGGCGAAGACCGCGCGGTCAAGGCTGCCGAACTGGCCATTGCGTCACCCTTGCTGGAAGCCTCCATCGACGGCGCCCACGGAGTCCTGTTGTCCATCCAGGGCGGATCGGACCTGGGCCTGTTCGAAATCAACGAAGCTGCCCGCCTGGTCCAGGAAGTGGCCCACCCCGAAGCCAACATCATCTTCGGTGCCGTGATCGACGACGCCCTCGGTGACGAGGCCCGTGTTACGGTCATCGCAGCCGGTTTTGACGACGTCAAGGCCACCTCGCCGTCCATGGACCAGTCCCAGCCGCAGGTGGCGCCGCAGCGTCCCGCCGCGGCCCCCGCGCCTGCCCAGGCCCCAACCTCCGGCGGCGGCAGCCACCAGATGAACGTGCAGCCCGTCCACGCCGGAGTGGGCGCGTCAGGCCTGAGCAACTGGGGCCAGCAGCGCACGTCGGCAGTCCCGGCCGATTCAGGTTTCGACGTCGACCTGCCCTCGGTAGTGGAGCCGGATCTCTCGGGCAACCGCTCGGATGACCTGGATGTCCCCGACTTCCTGAAGTAGGCCACGGATTGTTCTTTTGGCGGGCTGAAGTCGCTCCCGGCGTGAGCGTGGCATTCACGGACGCCAGGGCCGGCAATCTCGCCCTGCACGTCGGGGACACCGCCGTTGACGTTCTCCAGCGCCGGGAGGCGCTGGAGAAGGCGGCCGGCCTGGCCCCTGGTTCCCTTCGGTTTATGCAGCAGGTCCACGGCACTGCCGTGGAAATGATGGAACAGGACAGCCCCGCGCCTACCGCTGACGCCATGGTGTCGAGGGGACTGCCGCTTGCCGTCATGGTCGCCGACTGCATCCCGGCGGTCCTCGTCGGGCAGGGCCCGGATGGACCGGTCTTCGCCGCCGTACACGCGGGCCGGCCGGGCATAGCCGCCGGCATCCTGCCGGAAGCTGTCGAACGGATGCGTGCGGCCGGCGCCACAGGGATCCGGGCCTGGCTGGGTCCGTCAATCTGTGGTAACTGCTATGAGGTGCCGGCGGAGCTGCGTGCACAAGTGGCAGCTCAGGTGCCGGCCACCTGGGGCACTACGTCCTGGGGTACGCCCGCACTTGATCTCCCGGCGGGGGCGAAGGCGCAGCTCGAAGCTGCCGGCGTCGTTGTTGAATATGCCGGGACGTGCACGCTGGAGGACGAAGGACTGTTCTCCTACCGCAGGTCCACCAGCACCGGGCGCTTCGCAGGACTGGTGTGGTCCCATGAATGAGGGCCTGACGGAGTCCAACCCTGGGCGGACGGCAGAGCTTGCCGAGCGCCTCGAAATTGTCCAGCGGCGCATCGACGCGGCTGTCGCAGCCGCAGGCCGGGGCGGGGAGCCGCCTACCCTGATCGTGGTGACCAAGTTCCATCCGGCGGCAGACATCAGGCGGCTGGCCGCCCTTGGCGTTCACGACGTCGGTGAGAGCAGGGATCAGGAGGCCTCCTCGAAGGCAACCGAACTGGCCGGACTTGGACTGAACTGGCACTTTGTGGGCCAACTGCAGGGCAAGAAGGCAAAATCTGTGGCCAGGTATGCCCACGCGATCCATTCCGTGGACCGTTTGGCGCTGGTGGATGGCCTGGAGCGGGCCATCGCCGCGGAGCAGGAGCGGACCGGACGGGGTGCACTTGAGTGCTTCATCCAGGTCAGTCTCGACGACGATGCCGGCGCCCACCGCGGCGGCGCAGCGCCGGCTGACGTGCCGTTCCTTGCCGACCGGCTGGCAGCCGCGGCCGGACTGGAGCTGGCAGGCGTGATGGCGGTCGCCCCGTTGGGTGCCACCCCGGAGGCCGCCTTTGAAAAACTGGCTGCCATCTCCGCGGCTTTGGTCACGGAGTATCCGCACGCGACCGCCATCTCGGCGGGCATGAGCCAGGACCTCGAAGCGGCCATCCGCTTCGGAGCGACACACCTGCGCATCGGTTCCGATATTCTCGGATCCCGTCCCGCGGTGGGGTAGCGTCGAACCCATAGGAAGTGAGTGGCGGGGGATTCCAGGCTGTCAAGCCATGGGGCGGCCCGCCTACGGACCAGATGAGGAGTCGACCATGGCCGGCGCTCTGCGCAAGACAATGATCTATCTTGGGCTCGCCGATGGCGATGAACACTATGAGTCCGAGCACACCACAACACGTAAGGACGATGACGATTCGATGGACGTTGACCGCGAGGAACGCCGCGCACCGGCACCTGTCCGCGATGTCAGCCGCGAGTCGTCACACGCCCCCGAAGAGGAATACCGCGCACCAGTGACCCCCATCAAGCGTGCGGCCTCGAGCCGCGACGAACCGTCCGCGCTTCGGCAGATCACCACGATCCACCCGCGGTCCTACAACGACGCCAAGCTCATCGGCGAGAGTTTCAGGGACGGCATCCCCGTCATCATGAACGTGACCGACATGGGCGAAGCGGACGCCAAGCGCCTGGTCGACTTTTCGGCCGGACTGGTTTTTGGCCTCCGGGGCAGCATCGAGCGGGTAACCAACAAGGTCTTCCTGCTTTCGCCGTCCTACATTGAAGTCATCGGTGATGACAAGAAGGTCAGCGAGACCCAGGCCAGCTTCTTCAACCAAAGTTAGCCCTCAGCGTATTGCGGATGCCAGACAGGTCCCCTGTCTGGCATCTGTGCTGAAATGGACAGGAAAACGTTGACAGGGCACTGCGGTATCCGGAATGGACATGGAGATATGAGTTAAGTCATGGGAATTGTTTTCGGACTTGTCTATATCGCCCTATTGCTGTTCTTCGTGGCGCTGATCATCCGCCTGGTCTTTGACTGGGTTCAGATGTTTGCCAGGGAATGGCGCCCGCGTGGTGCGGCCCTCGTGGCGGCACACACGGTGTACTCAATCACCGATCCACCCCTGAAGGGGCTCCGGAGGCTGATCCCGCCGTTGAGGCTTGGCGGCGTGACCCTGGACCTCGGATTTCTGGTCCTGTTCATCGCCGTCAGCATCGCGATGGCGGTCACCAGGGGTTTCGCGTAATCTTCGACAAGACCTAGCGGCGCAGCCGACGTTCCTGGAATGGGAACTGACTATCTGCACGGCGAAGAAATCTCCGGTTTGACACCCAGTGTTGAATTAGAGAAACCAGACAATATTTAGGTACCGTAGTTTTGACGGCCGGAAGGCCTACTGACTAACTAGACCAATGAGGTGACCAGATGGCTTTGACGCCAGAAGACGT
>DASSIA010000315.1:0-11704 GCA_035692345.1 Arthrobacter sp.
GCGGCTTCAAGCTCGACGGCGTCCACCGGCTTGGCGAGGTAGTCGTCCATGCCGGCGGCGAGGCAGCGTTCCCGGTCCCCGTCCAGGGCGCCGGCAGTCATGGCGATGATGGGCAGATGGTACGCCTCGCCATCGCGCCGCCGGATGACGCGCGTGGCCTCGAAGCCGTCCATCACCGGCATGTGGCAATCCATGAGGACGGCGGCGTACTGCGTCCGGGCGGTGGCGGCCACGGCCTCGGAGCCATCGGCCACCACGTCCACCGCGTAGCCGAATTTGGTCACCGTGGCGCGGGCCACCAACTGGTTCACCTCGTTGTCCTCCACCACGAGAATGCGGCCCCGGGACGGCCCTTCAGGAGCGGCTGGCCCTGCCGATGACCTCGCGGTCAAGGAACGGTCGGGGGCCGGCTGTTCACGGGTCGACATCAGCCGGACCAGGCGGTTGTAGAACTCGGAGCTGCGGACCGGTTTCATGAGCCATTCGCGGACGCCGGCGTCGGCGATCTCGGCCGCGTTGACCTGCATCGTGGAGGTGAGCATGATCAGCTCGATGTCCGCGAGGGCGGCGTCGGACTTGAATTCGCGGGCCAGCTCCAGGCCGTCGGTATCCGGCATGCACAGGTCCAGCACGGCCAGATGGAAGGGCTCGCCGGTTGCTGCAGCTTCATGGGCGCGGGCCACGGCCGCCCGGGCATCCGGCACGGCCTCCGGCTGCAGCTTCCAGCCACGCAACTGGGATTCCAGGACCAGGCGGTTGGTGGCGTTATCGTCCACCACCAGGACGCGCAGCCCGGTGAGGAAACCCGCAGCAGGCACGGGATCCGTGGAAGGCGGTGCCACGGGGACGGGAACGCGGAACCAGAAGGTGCTGCCCTGCCCCGGAGCGCTCTCCAGGCCGATCTCGCCGCCCATCGCCTCGGTCAGCCGCCGGCAGATGGCCAGGCCCAGCCCGGTTCCACCGTAGCGACGGGTCGTGGAGGCGTCAGCCTGGGAGAAGGATTCGAAGAGCCGCGCATGGTGGGAAGGATCGATGCCGATGCCCGTATCGCGGACCTCGAAGCGGACCGTCGCGGTGGATCCGGGTTGCGCATCAGGGCTCTCCGTCGTCACCCGGATGGACACCTCCCCGGCCGCCGTGAACTTCACGGCGTTGGACGCGAGATTCAGCAGGATCTGGCGGATCCGGCCCGAATCGCCCTGCAGCCTGGCCGGAACGTCCGGTTCGCAGTAGGCGATCAGCTCCAGGTCCTTGGCCTGCGCGGGCTCGGTCAGCAGGCCCGCCACTTCCTCCACGAGGACGCGGGGATCGAAGGCCCGCACGTCCAGGTCAACCTTGCCGGCTTCCAGCTTGGAGAAGTCCAGGATGTCGTTGATGAGGGACAGCAATGCCTCGCCGGCGCCCTTGACGCCGCGGGCATACTGCTTTTGTGTCTCGTCAAGGGGCGTCTCCAGCAACAGCGCCGTCAGCCCCACCACTCCGTTCATGGGGGTGCGGATCTCGTGGCTCATGGTGGCCAGGAACTCGGACTTCAGCCGGCTGGCTTCCAGCGCCGCTTCCCGGGCCGCTTGCAGTTCCTGTTCCTCAGCCCGGCGCAGGGTGATGTCCCTGGCGATGGAGGCTACCCCGCGAAGCGTCCCGCCCTCCCGGATCGGGGAGATGGTCACGGACACCGGAAAGACCGCCCCGTCCTTGCGCAGGTGCTCGGTTTCGAAACTCATGGCCTCCCCGCTGTCGCGGAGGTGCTTGAAGACTTCCTCACCGTCCGTGCTGCCCGGGGGCAGCAGGAGGCGGACCACATCACTGCCGACCGCTTCCGCGGCCGTGTAGCCGTACTGCTGTTCGGCCCCCGGGTTCCAGCTGGTGATGATGCCGGCCGGTGTGGTGCTCAGGATGGCGTCGGGGGAGGAGTTCACGATCGCGCCCAGGCCCTCCAGTTCAGCGGTGCGGGCCGCTACTTCCTGCTCCAGCCCGGTGGTCAGGGTGAGGTTCTCGATGACGATCAGCACCTGGCGGATCAGGACAAGCGCCACGGTGACCCTTGCCACCACCAACAGGAAGGCACTCATCTCGTTTACATGCGGGGCGGCGACAACCACCAGGGCCACCAGGATGGGCGCGTAGGGCAGCAGCTCCAGGGCCAGCGCAAACGCCCTGCGGTCCGGCCGCGTGTTTTCCGCATAGGGGACCAGCGGTGCCAGCGCAATCAGGAGGAAGGCGATGATCCAGCCCAGGGCGAGCGGTGAACCGGTGACTCCCGTGACGCCGTCGGACGTTAACCGCACATAGGTGCTGTCCGTGACAGTGAGGACCAGCAGCCCGCCGCCGAAGCATAGCCACGGCAGCCGTTCGCCGGGCTGCCGGCGCATGCCGAGGGCCAGCACCAGAGACGTGATGACCACGTCCACCACGGGGTAGGCCATGGTGGTGAGCCGGGTCAGGAGGTCACCCGCTGAACTGATGGCCGGGCCCAGCGCCACGTACCAGCTGATCGCCAGGACCGAGCCGGCAATGACCGCCGCGTCCAGCACTGACCGGAGCAACCCCACGCGGGTGGTGCCGCCCGGCCGTTTAAAGCTGAAAAGCGCGACGGCGGCGGGCACCGAGTACCCCACGAACCCGGCGTCCGCCAGGGACGGGAAGGGGTAGACGTGATCGTACGCCAGCCCGTAGTACGTCCATACCGCCATACCGGCGGCCCACACGTAGGCAGCCACCGACATCAGGGTCCAGGCGCGTGCGTTCACACCACCCCGTAACGCCGCCCGGCCGCAGCTGAAACCGGCCAGCAGGGCGGCCAGCAGAATGGCGAAATCGCCAGCCACCATGGCAGCCGGAGTGCCGCTGTTGGCAGTAAGAAACAGCCCGAATACGCCCAGCACCACGGCAGTGAGCACCATCAGCCAACCCAGCCTGGCCGTGCTCCTAATCATGGCGGGACGATGCTTCAGGAGACCTGTTTGAGACACGCGGATCCCTCCCCATAGGTGCGCCCGTCACCCATACAGCTTGAGACCAGGGTCCGCCCGAGACCTGGGCGAAGACGCATCCCTATGATATCCCTCACGCCTCAAGAAGGACCGCACTCCGGAACCCCGTCGGGACGGTGGGATCAGTTCAGCGGGGAAGGCCGGTCCGCCAGGGCGGCGAGGGCGTCTTCGGCATGCCGGATGGCGGGTTCCAGGCGCTGCCCGGTCTCCGGCACCGAGAACAGATACCCCTGCAGCGAATCGCATTCCAGCGCGGTCAGGAAGTCTGCCTGCACGGCCGATTCGACACCCTCGGCCGTGACGGTCAGGCCCAGGCTGTGGGCCATGTTGATCATGGAGCTCAGGATGGGCAGGCGTTCCTGTCCGGTCCGCACCATGGACACAAACGTGCGGTCGATTTTCACGGCATCCACGGGCAGGTCCTGCAGCCGGCCCAGCGACGAATAGCCCGTACCGAAGTCGTCCAGCGCCACCCGGACCCCGGCCGCACGCAGACTGCTGAGCTGCTGGATCAGGCAGCAGTCGGCGTCGAAAAAGACGCTCTCGGTGACCTCCAGGATCAGCTGGTAGGCGCCCACGCCGCAGGCCTCGGCGAGGTGGAGGACGCCGTCGGCAAACTGCGGTTCCTGCAGTTGCACGCCGGACACGTTGACCGCGAGCGACCTCGACGGGTCCTCGAGCAGCCACGGCGCAAGCTGCACGAGGCTGAGCCCCATCACCGCATTTCCGATTTCGCTGATCAGGCCGCCGCGCTCCGCCATCGGGATGAAGACCGACGGCGGGATGCGCTCGCCGTCGTGGTCCCACCGGGCCAGCGCCTCGAACTGGGCCACTTGTCCGATCCGCGGAGACACAATGGGCTGGAAGGCCACGGAGATCTCGCCGCGCGTGACGGCCAGTTGCAGCCCCGCTTCCATCGCCGTGCGCTGCACCAGGGCCGTCATCATGTCCGGATGGAACCGCAGGAAGCGGTTCTTGCCGGCAGCCTTGGCCGCGTACATGGCGATGTCCGCCTCACGCAGCAATTCGGACGCGACGATCGATTCCCTGCCGATGGAGGCGAGCCCCAGGCTCAAGCTCGGCCGCAGTACCTTGCCATTGATGGTCATGGGCACATGCAGGCAGCGGACAATGCATTTGGCAATGGCGTCGGCATCGGGGCAGGCCGTCAGCAGCACCACAAATTCGTCGCCCCCGAGCCGGGCCACGACGTCGGCAGTGGGAAGGCAGCCGCGGAGCCGGCGCGCCACTTCCACCAGCATGTCGTCGCCGGCCTGGTGCCCCAGGATGTCATTGACTTCCTTGAAATCGTCCAGGTCAATGAGCAGGACGTCGACCGTCTTCAGGCGGGGTTCGACGAGGGCCGCATTGAGGGCCTGGTTGAACACGGCACGGTTGGCCAGTCCGGTCAGCGGGTCCTGGAAAGCAAGGGCCCGCAGCTGCTCCGCCTGGGCCGCCAGGTCAGTCAGGGCCTGTTGGGCCTGTTCCTGCGCCTGCCGGCGTGGGGTGACATCGCGGAAACTCCACACCCGCCCAGCGATCCTGTCGCCGACGCGCTGGGGCCGCGAATACCGTTCGAAGGTCCGTCCGTCCTTGAAATCCAGCACGTCGTGGCTCTCTGCCGCCGGGTTCTCCACTACCTCGCTGAGCCGGGCCATGAAGGCCTCCGGGTTCGCAACCTGGGACAGGATCAGCCGAATGACGGGCTCGTCACTGTCCCCGTCCACGAGTTCAGGCGGAATGCCCCACATCTTCAGGAACTGGTCGTTGAACCCGGCAACACTGCCATCTGAACTGATCACCAGGATGCCGTCTGCGGTGGATTCGAGGGTGGCTGTCAGCAAGGACATGGCCTCCCGGAGGTCAGCCTCCGCATCTTTCCGGTGCTCCGTGCTCCGGACCGAAACCAACAAAACCTGCCTGCCGCCGTCGTCCAGCAATGAGCCGGCCACCTCGGCGGCGAACTCCGTGCCGTCCCGGTGCAGGCCGTAGACCTCCCGCGGCGGCTGTGGTTCATGGGGCTGGGCCTGCAGGTGCGCCAGGAGCAGGACCGTTTCATTCCGGAACCCCTCCGAGAGGAGCATCGAGTGGTCGCTTCCGATCAACTCATCGCGCGCGTATCCGAACATTCTGCCGCACGCCGCGTTGGCCATTTTGATGGTGCCGTCCGGGGTGACTGCCAAGAGGGCGTCCGGGCTTGCGTCAAAAAACGCGCCGAAAACCGAAACGCCTAAGGCCTTCTCCTGCCGCCTGGAACGCCCCATGCGCTACCACCCCCACGCACATCCTAGAGTGAGGGCCGGGATTGCGGAACGGAAATGCGTGACTTTTGTGCAGCTCCGCGAAATGCGGGCCTGGAAATGGGCGCTTCCGGTGGTCCGCGGAGCAGGAAACGGGCTAAGAGTTACGCATTCCCGTCAGGCCAACCTCCGCGACGCCGGTACCGACGCCGGCACCAACGGCGGCATCAGCGCCGGCGTTGGTGCCCAGGCCGCGGACCACCCAGCCCTCAGCCTGCCAGGCCGCGGCGTCCAGCACATTCCGCGCGTCCAGGATCACCTGCCGCCACACCAAACCGCCCGCAACGGCAGGGGACAGCCGCCGGTACTCGTCCCACTCGGTGAGCAGGAGGACCAGTTCCGCACCCTCCAAAGCCCGTGACGTGGAGGCTTCAAACCGCAGCTGGGGATACCGCAGCCACGCATGGTTTACGGCTTTCGGATCCGTGACGGTCACGTGTGCTCCGGCGGCGGCCAGCCGGGCGGCGACGTCCAGGGCAGGGGAGTCGCGGATGTCGTCCGTCTCCGGCTTGAAGGACGCGCCAAGAACGGTGACGGCGCGGCCCGAAAGCCCGCCGCCGCACAGTTCAGCGGCGAGGGCCACAGTGCGGGTCCGCTGACGGATGTTAATGGCGTCCACCACGCCCATCCATTCGTTGACCGGGTCAATCCCCAGCGCGGCGGCCTGGCTGCGGAGGCTGCGGATGTCCTTGGGCAGGCACCCGCCGCCGAAGCCCAGCCCGGCATGCATGTAGCGGTTGCCGATCCTCGGGTCCAGGCCCATCGCCTCGCTGAGTTCGGCCACGTCCGCGCCGGACGCGTCGCACAGTTCGGAAATGGCGTTGATGAAGCTGACCTTGGTGGCCAGGTACGCGTTGGCGGCCGACTTGATCAGCTCCGCCGTGGCAAAGTTGCACACCAGGCGCGGGATACCGGCGTTCAGCAGCGGCTCGTAGACGGCATCCAGCACCGCCGTTACCGCGCGCGGCGCACGGGTCCGGGGATTGAAAGCCGCGGTCCTCCCTCCCGCCACGCCGTACACCAGCCGGTCCGGCACCAGCGAGTCCTTCACCGCGGTGCCCTGGCGCAGGAACTCCGGGTTCCAGCCCAGCTGCACGTCCGGCCGCCGGGCGAGGACGTCCTGGAGCATGTCCACCGTGCCCACGGGTACCGTAGATTTGCCGACGACGACGGCGCCGCTCGCCAGATGCGGGAGCAGCGCCTCGGTGGCGGCCACGAGGAAGGTGAGGTCGGCGCCGTCGGACGTTTTGGACTGCGGCGTCCCGACGCACAGGAAATGGACCTGGGCATCGGCGGCAACAGCGACGTCAGTGGAGAACCGGAGGCGGCCGGAGCTGCGTCCATCGCGGAGCAGTTCGTCCAGGCCGGGTTCGAAGAAGGGAGCCTGGCCGCGGCCCAGCTGGTCCACCTTCGCGGCATCCACGTCGATGCCCACCACGGTGTGGCCCATGGACGCGAGTGTGGCTGCGTGTACCGCGCCGAGGTAGCCGCAGCCGATCACGGAAATTTTCATAGGGACGCTCCAGTCTTCGTGTCGAAAGCCGCAACCACCGGGGCAGGCTCAACCACCGGTTCGCCGGTGATTACAGATCGGTAGTGCTCCTCCAGCAGGGCGCACAGCGCCGGCCACGTCCGGTCCTGGACCGAGGCGTGCGCTGCCGTGGCGAACGCGCGGCGCTTGGCGTCGTCGCCCATCAGGTCCATAACGTGCGCACGGAAGCCTGCCAGGTCGCCGGGCTGGTACAGCCAGCCGGTGCGGGAGTTTTCCACCAGGTCCAGGGGCCCGCCGCGGCCGGTGGCCACCACCGGAACACCAGATGCCATGGCCTCCTGGATGGTCTGGCAGAAGGTCTCGAACTCGCCGGGATGGACAAAGAGGTCGAAGGACGCCACCGCCTTCGCCAGTTCCTCGCCGCCGAGGAATCCTGTGAACACGGCACCCGGCAGTGCGTCTTCCAGCGCTCCACGCTGGGGCCCGTCGCCCACAATCACCAGCCTCGTGTCCGGGACGTTGGCGAGCGCGGCGAGGTCCTCCACCTGCTTTTCGATGGCCAGCCGGCCGACGTAGCCGATGATCCGCTCGCCGCCGGGGGCAACTGTTGCCCGCCACCCGGCGTCGCGCTTTTCCGGCGAAAACCGCGCGGTATCCACGCCGCGCCGCCACATACCCACCCGCGGAATCCCGCGGCCACGCAACTGGTTCAGCGCGAAGGTGGACGGCACCAGGGTCCGGGTGGCCAGCAGGTGGATGTTCTCCACCCGGTTCCACGCCCAGTTCTCCAGGAACGGCACGCCATACCTGGCGGCGTAGCTGGGAACCTCGGTCTGGTAGATGGCAATGGTGGGGATCCGCAATTGATGCGCGGCCTGCACGGCACGCCAGCCCAGGACAAACGGCGACGCGAGGTGGACGACGTCGGGTGCGTAGTCGGCAAGGATTCGCTTGACCCGGTACACACCGCCCATCGCCACTCTCACGTTGGTGTAACCCGCCAGTGGAACAGCAGGAAGCCGGTGCACCGTGGCGCCGTGCACCACCTCGGCCGGCGCCGCGAACTCGGCGACAGCGTGGGTGGAAGGGGCGATGACCAGGACGTCGTGGCCCTGCTCCTCAAGGTGCTCAAGCACCCGCAGGATGGAGTGTGTCACCCCGTTCATCAGCGGCAGGAATGACTCGGCAACAATTGCGATCCTCACCCCTCCACGGTGGGCGCGGAGACTGACGGGGCGGGGTCACATGGGTTGAGTTGAGGGAAAGGTTGGGTGAACACCGGGTCGGGGTCAGTGCTTGGTGTGCCTGAGGACCTCTGGCAACTCATCCACATAGACCGTTTGCGGCGGCTCGAAGTAGATGACCAGCACTTCGTCGCCCGGCTCGAACACGGCCGACTTGTCGAATGGGTGGGCGTGGAAGGCGCTGGTCCCGCCGAGGTAGGGCAGCATCACCTCACCGATGGTGCCCGGTCCGATGCGCCCGGTCACCCGCCCGATCTTCCCGGTGAGGCTCCGGTCAACGTCCCGGTGCATGCGGGTCCTTATGCCTGCGGAGGCTGGGGCGGCTGCTTGGCGTCCCCGCGGTCTTTTGGCGCGGCGGGCTTCGGTGCCGAGGTTTTCAGTGCGGCGGCGAGGGCCGGGAGATAGTCGCCCACCTGGGCCAGGATCCCGCCGAGCATGCGGTTGACGCCGTCGCCGCCGTTCAGCACGGTCATCTGGCCCACGTGCGAGAACGGTTCCGCGGCGGCAGCGATGATGGCGGGCATGTTCTCGGCGAGCTGTTGGGAAATGACCGCGTCCTGGTTTGTCCCGAGCGCTTCGGCGCGCGCCTTGATGCCTTCGGCCTCAGCCAGGGCCTTGGCCTTAACCGCCGACGCCGTCGCGTCGCCCCGCGCCCTGGTGGCAGCGGCTTCGGCCTCGCCCGTGATCTTGGTGGCCCCGGCTGCAGCGGCTGCGGCGGTGGCATTTGCCTGGGCCTGGAGTTCCGTCCGGCGCGCGTTGGCCTGGGCTTCGAGTTCCGTGCGCCGGGCCAATGCCTCGGCTGCGCTGATGTCGGCAGCCTTCTGGCCTTCCGCGTCGGTGCGTTTGGCATAGGCCTTTGCGTCCGCTGGCTTCCGGACGGTGGTCTGCAGTTTCTGCTCCTCACGGTCCGCTTCGAGCTTGGCCACCTCAGTTTCCTGCACCACCACCTGCTGGCGTGCTGTTGCTTCCGCCAGCGGACCGGCCTGGGCCGCATTGGCCCGGGCCCTTTCCGCATTCGCCTGGGCAACGGACTGCCTGATGGCCGAAATGCTCTGGGCGTCAGCGATGAGCGCTGCCGCCTCCGCCTCCTTCTCAGCGGCCTCCCGGTTCCGGGTGGCCTCGGCGATCCGCGCCTCCATCTTCACCTGCGCGATGTGGGGTTTGGCGATATTCTCGATGTACCCGGTGGGATCCTGCAGGTCCTTGATCTGGAGGGAATCCACCACCAGGCCCAGCTTTTCCATTTCGACACCGCTGGCGCTGCGGACCTGCGAACCAAGTTTGTCCCGCTCCCTGATGATCTCTTCCATCGTCATGCTGCCGATGATGGACCGCAGGTGCCCTTCGAAGACGTTGTACACCTGGCTTTCCATCTTTGGCTGCTGTCCCAGGAAACGCCTGGCCGCATTGGCGATGAACGGCGGAGCATCGCCGATTTTGTAGATCACCACGCCCTCCACGATCACCTGGATGCCCTGCGATGTCACACACGAGACCTTAAGTTCGGTCTCATTCAGGGTCAGGGACAGGGTGCGGACGGTCTGGAGGCCGGGAAATACCAAGGCACCCTTGCCGGTGACGATCCTGAAGTCCATTCCCTCCCGGGTTTCCAGGGATCCCCGGGTCAGGCCCGAGATGATGAGGGCCTCGTTCGGCTCGGCCACCTTCCACGTAAGTTTGACCAGGACCCAGACCACGGCCACGGCCGCGACCACCCCGAGCAGTGCTGCGGCCAGCGGGAAGAACGCTGCGAAGTCGGGCATGACCAGCCCTTTCATTGTTATGGACCAACCGTTGTACACAGTCTGATTCGCCCCTGCCCAAGAGTCCAGAGCCGGGCGTGGATTCCCTCTGCCATGTGGAAAACACCGGCGCCGGCCCGCCGCGGCGGCGCGGTCCCGAGGGGACGCTGGGGCCGGCCAACCCCAATTCACAGGCAACTGGCAGGAAAATCCGTGCCTGAACCGCGTCCCGATATGGGACAGTGTCTGGTACTGGAGGGGTCCGTGCAGGTCCACAGAGGAGTACGTGTGCTTCCATCGGTTATGCCAGGCGCGGGGCGGCCCGGGCGCGCCCTGCGGATGCTGGTCCTGGCAACATTCCTGTCCCTCACCGCAGTGTCCTGCCAGGCCGTACCGCCTGCCGCTCCGGCTGCCACACCCCCTGCTGCTCCCACATCGCCTGCCGCTCCCACATCCCCTGCCGCAAGGCCTGGTCACATCTTTGTGATAAATCTCGAGAACAAAGGCTACGACGAAGTATGGGGGCCGGACTCGCAGGCTCCCTACCTCTCGCAGACCCTCCGATCACAGGGTGTCCTGCTGTCCCAGTACTACGGCACGGCGCACAACTCGACGCCGGACTATCTGGCGCAGATTTCCGGCCAGCCCGCCAACCCCATGACACAGGACGACTGCCCAAATTACCTCCCGTTCACCCAGACCGGAACGGCTGGAACTGGCCAGGTTGTGGGTGAGGGGTGTGTCTACCCGGCATCGGTGAACACCATCGCCGGACAGCTGAGCGCGGCGGGCAAGAGTTGGAGGGCGTACATGGAAGACATGAAAAAGCCCTGCCAGCATCCTGCAGTGGGAGCCCGGGACGACCATCGCGGCGCTCAGGTAGGCGAGCAATACGCCACCCA
This sequence comes from Arthrobacter sp., assembly GCA_035692345.1. Taxonomy (GTDB): domain Bacteria; phylum Actinomycetota; class Actinomycetes; order Actinomycetales; family Micrococcaceae; genus Arthrobacter. The sequence goes on from DASSIA010000315.1 coordinate 10,671, forward strand.
CCACAACCCGTTTGTGTATTTCGAGAGCATCACGTCGTCCCCGAACTGTTCGAACGACGTCGTGAATTTTTCGGCGCTCGGTCCTGATCTGGCGTCCGTGGCATCAACGCGGAATCTTTCGTACATCACGCCGAACGTATGTCATGACGGCCATGACAGCCCGTGCGTGGACGGCAGCCCAGGTGGTCTTGATTCCATCAACAGCTGGCTCCGCCAGCAAATCCCCGCAATCCTTGATTCGCCGGCGTACAAACTGGATGGCCTGCTGGTGATCACCTTCGATGAAGCGGACCGGGGCGCTGTCGGCCCGCCAGGGGTCGTTGGGGGCACCGACGGAGGCCGGGTAGGAGCACTGGTGTTGTCTCGATTTACGGCTGGAGGGACTACCTCAGACCGTGTCTATAACCATTTCAGCCTTCTGGCCAGCCTTGAGGACGCCTTTTCCCTGCCGCGTCTCGGCATCGCGGGGGAACCGGGGGTGAACTCTTTCGGTGCCGACGTTTACAATGCCCAGCCGTAAGATACTGCGCCGCATCCGTCCAGCTGCGGCAGCCACCCTGGTTGTGGCATTGCTCGCCCTGTTCGTGGTCGGCCCGTCCGGTGCGGAGAAAGACTTCACCGGGGAGGGCCAGCCAGCGGGGATATCCAAGATCAAGCACGTGGTTATCATTACGCAGGAAAACCGCTCCTTCGACACCTATTTCGGGACGTACCCGGGCGCGGACGGAATCCCCATGCAGAACGGCGTGCCCTCCGTGTGTCTTCCGGACCCCGGCAAGGGCAGCTGCGTGGCCCCCTATTACAACCCGGCGGACAAGAATGCGGGCGCTCCACATAGCCTTGCCGACGCCACTGCGGACATCAACGGAGGGGCGATGGATGGGTTCGTCGCGCAGGCCGAGAAAGGCCTCTCGGGCTGCGCGCCCACTGCCACGGCATGTGTCTTTACCAAGACAAATACCGACGTTATGGGGTACCACGACGGCCGTGACCTGCCCAACTACTGGGCATACGCCCGGAACTTCACCCTCCAG
>DASSIA010000316.1:0-3464 GCA_035692345.1 Arthrobacter sp.
CCGGCCGCTGGGCAAACCCCTGGATTTCAGGCCGGGCCAGTTCGCCATGATCTACCTGGAAACGAAGGATGGCTGGCAACGGCATCCGTTCTCGATCTCGGGATCCCCGGGAGACAAGAATATCCGCATCACGGTGAAAGCACTCGGAGACCACACCACCCGGCTTCCCGAGGTGGTACAGCCCGGCATGCCGGCGGTGGTCAGCGGGCCCTACGGCAAATTTGACCGCCTTGCCGGAACCCCACGCCAGGTCTGGATCGCCGGAGGCGTCGGCATCACACCCTTTTTGAGCTGGCTTCGGTCCCTCGACGGTGAGCTCAAGGAATCTGTCGATTTTTTTGTCACCTCTGCCGGTCGGTCACCCTTTGCCGACGAGATCGAAACCGTAGCGGAAAGGCATCCCCGCCTGACGGTCCACCTGATTGACACCATTTCCGAGGGACGCCTGACTCCGCAACGGGTGCTGGAGAGTGTCAAAGCCGATCCGCGTGAGCTCTCAGTCTTTATGGGCGGTCCTGACGGGATGCTCCGTCAGTTCCGTAAAGAGTTCCGCGGCTCCGGGGTGCGTGCGGCGAACATCCACCGCGAGTACTTCCACTGGCGGTGACGCGGACGGCAGGGTGGGCATGGCCCTGCAGAAAATCCATCAGCGCGGACGGCGGGCGGCGTGCTCCCGGGCCAGGACGGCGTAGCGGTCGTCAGGGGCGCCCGGGACAAACGTCCCGTACTTACGTTCGGCGGCTGTCCGGATCAGGAAATCGGCAATCGCCGGGTTCTTCGGCAGCAGTGAGCCGTGCAGATAGCTGGCCACCACATTCTTGTAGCGCGCGCCCTCGTGGCCGTCGCTGCTGTTGTTGCCGGTGCCCTTCGCGGTGCTCCCCAGTGGGCGGACGCCGGGGCCCAGCGTGGTTTGTCCGCTGTGGTTTTCGTAGCCCAGGATCTCCCCGAACTCGTCCGAGGCCACCTTGACGTTGCCAATGAGGCGTTCGTCCGTGCCGTGGGTTTCCACATCCAGGACGCCGATGCCCGGAATGACTGTTCCCAGGTGGGTTTTGAAGAAACGGCCGAAAAGTTGATAGAGCCCGCAGATGACCAGCATGGGTGCGCCGTCTTCCGCCAGCTCCGTCAGGACGCCCGCCCGCGACTGCAGGTCGTCCTGGATGACCAGCTGACCGCTGTCCTGGCCGCCGCCGCCAACAATGAGGTCAACGTCGGTGGGAAATTCGTCACCGACGTTGTACTCCAGCAGCTCCGGCGTGTAACCGTGCCAGCTGATCCGCTGCTTGAGCACCAAGGCGTTGCCCCAGTCGCCGTAAATGTTCATGTCGCGCGGATAGAGCTGCAGTACCCGGATGATGCCCTTGGATTCCGGCCCGCCGCCGTCCGGCCCGGCGCTGGTTGATTCAGCGGTCATGAGACCACCTCCACTGTGGTGATTTTGGACAGTTCGCGGCGGAGCGCCAGCATGGCTGTGTAGGTGCAGAAGATCCGCTTCGGTTTGCCCTTGGCTTCCCGGATGAAGGCGGCCAGCGCGGGTGCGATTTCCGGCTGGACCCCGCCGATGCGGACGTTGTCATACTGGAGCCGCAGCGCCATGTCGTAGGCCCGGGAGCCTGTCAGCTGGTCCACGCCGCCGTCGCGGAGCGAATCGAATTCCACATCCCAGAGCCAGGACATGTCCCGGCCGTCGGCGTAGTTGTCGTTGATGGCGATCATGGTGGCGTAGCCGCCCGCCGGGAAGGACTTCAGTCCCAGCCGGAATCCGCTGGGGTTCTTGACCAGGACGAGATCCAGGGGCTGACCGTCCACCGTAAGGCTTTCGCCGCGGCCGAAGGCCGGCTCCACCTGGGACAGTGCGGTGAGCAGGGTGGCGTGGTCGGCGGTGGCGGCACCGCCGCCGCAGATGCTGCGGGCCAGGGACAGTGCGGCGGCCGCATTAAAGATGTTGTAGACACCGCGGAGCTTCATCGCGGTGGTGACCGTGACGCCGTCGTACTCAAAATCAGCGGTGTCCGGCCCCACTTTACGGAGTACGACGTCGGCGGGCGGCTTGTGGGGGAGCGTCGCGGGGGCGGAGCTTCCGGGCGCTGCCCGCATGTCGTCGTCGTTGGGGAAGGTGCTGAGGAGGGAATCGTCCAGGCCGAAATACCGGACATCCTGGCCGGTGAGGGTGTCCGCAATGCGGGCGACCCGGGGATCTTCCCGGTTCAGGACCACCGTTCCGGTGGTTTTGGCGGCAATGTGCTGCAGGAGCTGGGCGGTCTTGTCGATCTCGCCGAACCGGTCCAGCTGGTCGCGCAGGACGTTGAGCAGGAGGCTGTACCGGGGCGGAACGCGGTTCACAAAATGCACGGCGTGGGCTTCGTCGAGCTCCAGGACGGCGACGTCGGCCGTGAGCCGGCCGCGCCAGTCCACTTCGGCCAGCAGGGCGGCAGCCACCCCACGGGTGAAATTGCTGCCGGTGCGGTTGGTGAAGACCTTCAGGCCCTGGCTTTCCAGGAGTTCCACCACCATCTTGGTGGTGGTGGTCTTGCCGTTGGTTCCGCTCACCACGGCGACGCCATGTGGGAGCGTGGCGAGCGTCCGCTGCATAAAGCCGGGATCGATTTTCTCGACCACCAGCCCGGGCAGGGCAGACCCGCCGCCCCTGAGCCGGGACACCCGGCGGACCAGCTTGCCGAGCGGAACACTGATGTAAAGCATGCTCTGTAATATATCCCAGCAACGGCATGGAACTCCGCCCGGGGAGGAGCCCCCGGCGCCGCCATGGGCCGCACGCACATTATGCTGAATGGATGACAAACCCCCTTTCGGCTGCTTCCGCACGCGTGGGCGCGGGCCTGCGGATTGGCGTCCTGGCACTTCAAGGCGACTTCCGCGAACACCTCCGGGCCGTGGAAGCAGCCGGTGCCGCCGGCGTCGGAATCCGCAGGCCTTCAGAACTGGACGGCCTTGACGGACTCATCATTCCAGGCGGCGAATCAACAGCCATCGACAAGCTGGCCCGCGCCTTTGAGCTGGCCAGGCCGCTGAAGGACCGGATCCGCGACGGACTTCCGGTGTACGGTTCGTGCGCCGGCATGATCCTCCTGGCCGATGAGATCGCCGATCCGGCCGCAGACCTGGCCGGCAATCCGCAGCAGACCTTCGGTGGCCTGGACATCACGGTGCGCCGCAACGCCTTCGGCCGCCAGCGCGAGTCGTTTGAAACGGACCTGGACTTCAAGGGCCTGGACTTCAGCGCCAACGGATCACGCATCGCTCCCGTACATGCCGTGTTCATCCGGGGTCCCTGGGTGGAACGTGTCGGAGCCGGCGTGGAGATCCTGGCCCAGGTGGAGCCCGCGGACCTTGAGCACGCGTCCCACGCTGCAAGCCTGCCGGGGACAGCTAGAATTGTTGCAGTGCGTTCCGGCCACCTTCTGGCCACCTCCTTCCACCCGGAAGTGACTGGGGAGAAACGC
>DASSIA010000317.1:0-7430 GCA_035692345.1 Arthrobacter sp.
GCCGAGCAGGATTCACTCCTGAAGCAGGCATTTGCACGGAAGTAGTACCAGTGGCTGCCCGGCCGGACGTCGAAATACCAGACTCCGGCCGGGCAGTTCTGTTTAATGGAGATGGATCATAGCCACGCCGGTTGGCATCAACCGGCACGGACGTAAAGAGGAACTTGTGGAAGACAGGAAGCTGCGGATCGCAGCTGTTGGAGATGAACTGCTGGCCGGGCTGGGCGATCCCAGGGCCCTCGGCTGGCTGGGCCGGGTGTTGGCCCGCACTCCGCAGGACGGCATGGTCATGGAAGCGTATGCCCTCCCCTGTCCCCAGGAAGGAACGGAAGGGCTGGCTGCCCGCTGGCTGGAAGAGGCCGGGCGGCGGTTCGGCGACCAGCACGAAAACCGCCTGGTGATCGGCCTCTCGGGCCGGGACATCGAATTCGGTCTGTCCACTGCCCGGAGCCGGTTGAACCTGGCCAACATCCTCGACACTGCCTCGCAGAACCGGATCGAGGTTTTTGTGGTGGGACCGCCACCCACCCTTGACCCGGCCCAGAACCGCAGGCTCGCCGATCTGAACACCGCATTCGCGGACGTCACCACGCGCCGCAAGCACCTGTATGTGGACACGTTCTCGCCGCTGCTGAACCACGAACAGTGGCGCCAGGACCTGGCCGCCAACACCGGCACGCCCGGGCAGGCCGGCTACGGCCTGATGGCCTGGCTGGTCCTCCACCGCGGCTGGTTCCAGTGGCTGGGCATGCCCACCCCCGAGTAAACCCGACGCTCTCTCACGTTTAGGGCCAAATCCCCCAACGCTCTCTCACCATTAGGGCCAAATCCCCCGACTCTCGCTGTCGTGGATAGTGAGAGAGCATTCCGGGAAAACCCGCCAAACGTGAGAGAGCGTCGGGGGGAATCGCGATATATCTTGACCAGCCCTGCGGGTCCGTTGTACCTTGGGATATCAGTCACGATATATCGCGGTTTTGGAGGATTCATGGCAGAGGACAGCTGGACCGTCACAGGTCCGCAAACCATCGAAGTTGACCACGTCACGTCACTGAAGCTGGGCATGGTCCGCGGGAGGTTCGACGTCGTGACGCACGCCGATGCCGCTGCCCGCGTGGAAATCAACGATGTCCACGGCGATCCGGTCTCCGTGACGTTGACGGACGGCAGGCTCGAGGTCCGCCACCAGCTGCACGGCCCCCAGGGCTGGTTCAAGAACCTGATGAGCACGGTCAACCACAACAGCAACAATGAAGCGGTTATCAGCATCGCACTGCCCGCCGGCGTCGATGTGGAGGCCGGCACGGTCAGTGGCGACGGCCTGGTCTCCGGCATCAGCGGCCGCACCCGGCTCAATACCGTCTCCGGTTCGGTGATGGCAGACGGTACGTCCGGCGAGCTCCACGTCAACACGGTCAGCGGCGAGGTCATCGCGCGGAACCACGACGGCGTCCTGACCGCCAAGAGCGTCTCCGGCGAGGTCACCGCGTCGGGCCGGTTCAGCAATATCCGGGCCAACACCGTCAGCGGCGACATGAGTTTCGACCTGCTCGGTTTTACGAACGACTTCGGCGCCAATTCGGTGTCCGGCGACGTCACCATCAGGCTGCCCCACGACGTCGGGGTGGACATCGTGGCGAAGTCCGCCAGCGGCGTTGTGGTGATCGATGACCTGCAGTACTCGCAACCGGGCGGCAAGGTGGAAACCATTGCAGGCCCGGACAACAAGCTGATGCTGGTGCGGACCAACTCGGTGTCCGGCAAGACATCCATCTTCCATGGCCAGCCTGCACGTCATGACGAAGCAAGAAGTCCGGAAGCGGGAGCCTGATGCCCCCGGTGTTCGCCCATGGTGCGCTGCGGCTGTACCTGCTCGCGCTCCTGGAGTCCGGGCCCAAACATGGCTATGAACTGATCAAGGCCCTCAGTGAAAGGTTCGGCGGCACCTACTCCCCCAGTGCGGGAACCATCTATCCGCGGCTGGGGAAGCTGGAGGAAGAGGGGCTTGTTGCCACCGAAGCCGAAGGCCGCCGCACCAACTACCGCATCACTGCAGCGGGGCTCGCAGAACTCAACAAGCGCCGGGACGAACTCGCCGGCGTCGAAAACGATATTTCCGCTTCAGTCCGCCGCCTGGCTGACAACCTGCGTGCGGACATCCGCGCCAACATGCGCGGGCTGCGGGCAGACCTGGCGGCCACGGCCGAGGCCGCCCGTTCCACCGCGCGGGCCGCCGACTTCAGGAAAGCCGGCCGCCAGCCGTCACAGGGGATCCGGGAGCTGAAGGAAGCGGAGATGCTGCTGCAGGCATTCCGGGACGACCTCCGTGTGGAACTTCGGCTGCAGGCCAGCCGGCAGCCACTCAGCGCCGTCACGCTGGAAACAGTCAGGACCGTACTGGACCAGGCCCGCATCTCCATCCGCAACTCGCTGCCGGGCTAAGCCGCAGCGCTGAACTGCCGGGCTGAGCCTCCACAGTGCGCCCCCGGTCAATGTTGCACCCGGTCACAGCCCGTTTCGGTTTCGCGGCGTGTCCCCTGATGTGGGAGACTTGAGGGCAGCTCTTTTGAGTACCAACATTTAAGGAGGCCAGCTATGAGCAAACGTGCACGCAAACGTCGTGACCGTAAGCGTGGCGGCGCGAACCACGGGAAGCGCCCCAACGCCTAAGCTAACGCTTGGACTAACGGTTTAAGCGAAGGACCCCGGAAGCCACACGGCTTCCGGGGTCCTTCGTCTTTACGCTGCTTTGTACCTGGCCTGCGGTGTCTGGCAGTACCGCGTCTGGCAGTACCGCGTCAGGCGTCCACCGGGCGGATCGCGTGGATCCGGTCCAGGATGGCGTTCTTCAGGTTGTCCGGAGCGGCCTCGGTGCACGAACGCTTGACCATGGTGCGGATCACGCACTCCAGGTCGTACTGCTCGGTGCACTCAGGGCACTCATCAAGGTGGTGCTTGATTTCCGTGATGTCCTCGCGGGTCAACGCCCCGTCGAGGTACTCGTAGATGCGTTGCATCCGGGCGTCATCGCAGTCGCCCAATCCCTGGCAGTCGCTCATTTCCTGTTCTCCTGTTGTGTGCTCGCGGCCGTGTCCTGTGATTCGACGGCGCCTTTGAATCCTCGTTCGGCGGCATAGTCCGCCAGCATGTCCCGCAACATCTTCCGGCCGCGGTGAAGCCTGGACATCACGGTCCCGATGGGCGTGTTCATGATGTCCGATATTTCCTTGTACGCGAAGCCCTCGACGTCAGCGAAGTACACCGCCAGCCGGAACTCTTCGGGGATGGCCTGGAGGGCCCGCTTGACGTCGGAGTCAGGCAGGTGGTCCAGCGCCTCCGCCTCGGCCGACCGCAGGCCGCGCGAGGTGTGCGACTCCGCCCTGGCCAGCTGCCAGTCCTCGATGGTGTCCGAGTTCGACTGCAGCGGCTCGCGCTGCCGCTTGCGGTAGAGGTTGATGTACGTGTTGGTCAGGATCCGGTACAGCCACGCCTTGAGGTTGGTCCCGGGCTTGTACTGGTGGAACGCGGAGAACGCCTTGGTGTAGGCCTCCTGGACCAGGTCCTCAGCATCGGCGGGATTCCTGGCCATGCGCATGGCGGCCGAGTACAGCTGGTCCACGTACTGCATGGCATCACGCTCAAAGCGGACCCGGCGTTCCTCCGCCGATTCGGAGACCACATCGACGGCTTGCTCCGTGGACGCAGGGGCAGCGGGCACGGGAACGTCCGCTTCGGGCTGCCCGGCCGCAGGCTGCGCCTCGCCTCCCGACTGCGCGTCGCTGCTCACTTTGGCTTCGCGTCCGGAGGCCTCATACATGGCCTCGACGGCCGGATCCAGGGTGCTCATTGCGTTCAAGTCTACTGTGACGGCCTTGGCGCGCGGCGTACCGTACTCGGGAGGATCGGATTCCAGAGCGTGCAGTGCTACGGGTCCGGCGGTCCCGGTCCCCTCGTTCAGTAACTTCAAGGGCAACTCCACTCTGTGTCAGGCCATGGTGTTCCAGGCAAATACCTGCGCGGCAATCGGTGATAAGGCAATTCGTCCGGTGTTCGGCGGACCCGCAAACCATAACCGCTGGCAGCGGGCAAATATTCCTCAAAAGTGCAAGACTAGAACGGACTCCGCCGCATTCGGTGCGGTTCGTCCAGCCAGGAGGAAACCCATGTCCTTTGTCCGTACTCTCGCCCGCCCCATGCTGGCTTCCAGTTTCATCGTCGCCGGCGTGGACAAGCTGAAGAACGCTGATGACACCGCCGCACAGCTCTCGCCGCTCCTGCAGAAGGCAGCCGCCTCGCTGCCGTTCCAGGCCGACGAGAAGATGCTGGCACGGGTGATCGGTGGAACGCAGGTGGGTGCCGGCGTCCTGTTCGGCCTGGGCAAGTTCAGCCGCCTCTCGGCATCACTGCTCACCGTCATTTCGCTCCTGAACACCTTTGTGGAGTGGCGCAGCGCGGACATCAGCACCAAGGAGGGCCGCCAGGCCCGCCGGAACCAGCTGCTCAAGAACGTTTCCCTCAGCGGCGGCGCCCTGCTCGCCTCCGTGGACACCGCCGGCAAGCCGGGCCTGGCCTGGCGTGCCGGGCACTTCGCCGCGGACGCGAAGAAGACTGCTGCGGGGGCCCGGAAGACCACCGGCAAAACGCTGCACAGAGCGGACAAGGCCGTGCGCCGCGCCGTGGAACACACCACGGGGGCGTAAGGACGAATGACCGGTTCCACCCTGCCCGCTTCCCCTGACGCAAACAACGTTCTTCCGAATTGGCCGGCCCCCTTCGCCGCCAGGCCCATCAACGCCACCGTCACGGTGCCGGGTTCGAAGTCCCTGACCAACAGGTTCCTTGTCCTGGCTGCGCTGGCTGACGGGCCGTCCCGCCTCCGCGCCCCCCTGCATTCCCGCGACTCCGCCCTGATGATCGATGCGCTCCGCCAGCTGGGTGCCATCATCACCGAGGTGCCGGGCGACGGCGCCTTCGGGCCGGACCTGGAGGTCACGCCGCTGAGCCAGGCCGCGCCGTCGGCTGTGACGCACATTGACTGCGGCCTCGCCGGCACGGTGATGCGTTTTGTGCCGCCGCTTGCGGCGCTGCGCAACGGCGCCAGCGTGTTCGACGGCGATCCCCACGCCAGGAAGCGCCCCATGGGCACCATCATCGAGGCGCTGAAAGCCCTGGGGGTGGTACTGACCGCGGACGACGGCGGGACCCCCTCCTCATTGCCGTTCACCGTTGCAGGCACCGGGGAAGTCCGGGGCGGCCACCTGGTGATCGACGCCAGTGCGTCATCGCAGTTTGTCTCGGCCCTCCTGCTGGTGGGCGCCAGGTTTACGGACGGACTCCACCTGGAGCACGTGGGCAAACCGGTGCCGAGCCTGGACCACATCAACATGACGGTCGCGGTACTCCGCGGCGTCGGCGTGTCCGTGGACGATTCCGTGCCCAACCACTGGGTGGTGGCCCCGGGCCCCATCCGCGCCTTTGACCAGCGCATCGAACAGGACCTTTCCAACGCCGGCCCGTTCCTGGCCGCCGCCCTCGCAACACGCGGGACCGTGCGGATCCCGGACTGGCCCGCCGGCACCACGCAGGTGGGCGACCTGTGGCGGAGCATCCTGGCGGCCATGGGCGCGGACGTCAGCCTGGCTGACGGCGTGCTGACCGTCACCGGCGGTCCGGAGATCAAGGGTGCCGATTTTGCCGAAACCAGCGAACTCGCCCCCACCGTGGCGGCTCTCTGCGCCCTGGCCAGCGGACCTTCGCGGCTGACGGGCATCGCGCACCTGCGCGGCCACGAGACGGACCGACTGGCAGCGTTGGTCACCGAAATCAACCGCCTCGGCGGCGACGCCGAGGAGACCAGCGACGGCCTGGTGATCCGACCGGCAAAGCTGCACGCCGGCGTCGTCCACAGCTACGCGGACCACCGGATGGCCACCGCCGGCGCCATTCTGGGCCTTGCGGTGCCGGGCATCGATGTGCAGGACATCGCCACCACAGCCAAGACCATGCCGGAATTCCCGCAGATGTGGGCGGACATGCTGGCCCAGGGCACAGCTGCCGACGACGGCACGGAAGGTTCCAGCGGTGGCACGCAGCACTGATTCGTGGGACGAGTCCGATGTCCGGATCCGGCCCAGCAAAAAGGGCTCCCGCCCGCGCACCAAGGACCGCCCCAGCCACGACGACGCCGTCACGGGACGCATCATCACCGTGGACCGGGGCCGGTACACCGCCGTCGTGGGTGAAGACTCCGGCGACGAGCGGATCATCATCGCCGCGAGGGCCCGCGAACTGCGCCGCTCCCCCGTGGTGGCCGGCGACTTCGTCTCCCTCGTCGGGGACGTCTCCGGTGAACCGGACACCCTGGCCCGCCTGGTCCGGATCCAGGACCGCAGGACGTTGCTGCGCCGCAGTGCGGACGATACGGATCCGATCGAGCGCGCGGTAGTGGCCAACGCCGATCAGCTGGTGGTGGTGGTGGCAGCCGCCAACCCGGAACCGCGCACCGGTTTCATCGACCGCGCCCTGGTGGCCGCTTACGACGCCGGCATTGAGCCGCTGCTGCTCGTCACCAAGGCGGATGTCAAGGATCCCGCGGAACTGTTGTCCAACTATGAGCACCTGGACTTCCCGGTGATCATCAGCCGCACGTCGGACTCCGAGGCGTCCGGCATCGATGCCCGCTCCGATGACGGCCTCTCGGCCCGTCTGGACAGTCACGCCGTTTCGCAGCTCCGCGCTTACCTCGAGGGCAAGGTCTCGGTCATGCTCGGCCACTCCGGTGTGGGCAAGTCCACCATGGTCAACGCGCTCACCGGGGCCGAACGGGCTACCGGTGGCGTGAACGCGGTGACCGGCCGCGGCCGCCACACGTCGTCGTCGGCCCTTGCCCTGAAGCTGACCGGCGCTCCGGCCGGAAGCTGGATCATCGACACCCCGGGCATCCGCTCGTTCGGCCTGGCCCATGTGGACCCGGACCGGATCCTGCGGTCCTTCCCGGACCTGGAGCCGGGCACGGATGCCTGCGAGCGGGGCTGCAAGCACAACGCCGCGGCCGTCAACTGCGGAGTGGATGCCTGGGTGGCCGCGGGCCACGCGGGGCCCACCGGCCCGGCCCGGCTCGCGTCGCTGCGCCGGCTGCTGGGCACGGATCCCCGCCTGGTGGGCCAGGAAACCAAGGAACTGGGCAGCATCAGTTAGCGGCGGAACGCCGACGTCCCCAACCCCGCGGCCCGGAGACGGTAGTTTGGAACCATGATCCAACCCGCTTCGAGCTACAACGATGACCTGCGCCTTGCCCATGTGCTGGCCGATTCCGTGGATGACCAGACCATGAGCCGCTTCAAGGCGTTGGACCTCCACATCGAGACCAAGCCGGACCTGACGCCGGTCACGGACGCGGACAAGGCCGCAGAGGAAGCCATCCGCGGCCA
>DASSIA010000318.1:0-3342 GCA_035692345.1 Arthrobacter sp.
GTCCTCGGACACCTTCGAGAACATGACGCCGCCGCGCAACCTGACGCTGGAAGAATCCTTGGAATTCGCCCGCGAAGACGAGTGCGTTGAGGTGACCCCGGAGTCCATCCGTATCCGGAAGCTCATCCTGGACGCCAGCGAACGCGCCAAGGCCACACGCGCCCGCGCCAAGTCCTAATCGGGTTTTTGTCCAGATAAACGCACTTTAGGGCGGTTCAGCCCTCAATATCTGGACAAAAACTCACCGAAGCTGCCGGTACGGCAGGCGGGAATCCCGCCGTCGTACCGGCATTTTCTTTTTGTGCGGGCGAGGAAGCCGGGTGCGTCAGTTGCGGAGGCGGGCGGCGCGCCGCTCCGGCGCCGGCGGCACTTCCTTGGCAGCCACCACCAGGTCCAAGGGGATTACGACGTCGGCCTGCCGGGTGCGGACGGTACACCCGCCGTCGTCAGTGGCCACCAGATAGCCCAGCGCGTCGGTCAGGCCGCCGTCGATCCGGTAACGGACCACTACCCGCGTTCCGGGCAGGGCGGTGGCCAGAAATTCTCGGGGCGTAGGCTGGGCGGGACTCACCAGTTCATACTAAGGCGGCCCGCTAGGTTCGCGCGGACAGGCTGGGAGATAATAAGCTCAGAAGTCAACAGTCCGGCCGGTGCCGGATTCAAGTGCCGGCCACTGCCGGTAAATATCGTGGAGAGGCAAGGGACGTGACGTACGTAATCGCGCAGCCGTGTGTGGATGTCAAGGACAAGGCATGTATTGAGGAATGCCCCGTTGACTGCATCTATGAGGGTGAGCGCTCCCTGTACATCCACCCCGATGAATGCGTCGACTGTGGTGCCTGCGAGCCGGTATGCCCCGTGGAGGCCATCTACTACGAGGATGACACTCCCGAGGAATGGGCCGACTACTACAAGGCCAACGTCGAATTCTTCGATGACCTGGGCTCGCCCGGTGGCGCTGCCAAGGTGGGAAACACGGGCAAGGACCACCCGATGATCGCCGCCCTGCCGCCGCAGAACCAAGACGCCTGAGCCGGACATCGCGTTGACCGCTGCCGTGAACAGTTTTGGCCTGAGCCTGCCCGATTACCCGTGGGAGGCGATGGCGCCGTACCTGGCCAAAGCCGCCGAGTACCCTGGCGGGCCTGTAAACCTCTCGATCGGCACACCGGTGGACCCCACGCCGGCTCTGATCCAGGACGCCCTCAGGGCCGCCGCGGATGCCCCCGGGTACCCCACGGTCCACGGCACCGTTCCGTTGCGGGAAGCCATTGCGGCGTGGTTTGAGCGCCGCCGCGGCGTTCCCGGCCTTGACCCCAGGAACGTCATGCCAACGGTGGGGTCCAAGGAACTGGTGGCGTGGCTTCCGCTCCTGCTCGGGCTGAAGCCGGGCGACGTCGTCGTCCGTCCCGAAGTTGCCTACCCCACCTATGACATCGGGGCTACTTTCGCCGGCGTCACGTCGGTTGCCACCGACCACCTTGACGAGCTCGACGACGCCACCCGCTCACGCGTGCGGCTGGTCTGGGTAAACTCCCCGGGCAACCCCACCGGAAGCGTCAGGGATGTTGAGTCCCTGAAAACCATCGTGGCGCAGGCCCGTGAACTGGGCGCCGTTGTGGCGTCGGACGAGTGCTACGCCGAACTCGGTTGGGGCGCCTGGGACGCACAGCGTGGCGGTGAGCCCGTGCCCAGCATCCTGGATCCCCGTGTCTCGGGCGGGTCCCACGAGGGTCTTCTGGCCGTCTACTCGCTGAGCAAGCAGTCCAACGTGGCTGGGTACCGTGCAGCGTTTGTGGCAGGCGACCCGGCCATCATGGCCAACCTCGTCAACAGCCGCAAGCACGCAGGCATGATCGTCCCCTACCCGGTGCAGGAAGCAATGCGGGTGGCCCTGGGCGACGACACCCATGTCCAGGCCCAGAAAGACCTCTACCGCGGCCGCCGGGAACGCCTGGTGCCGGCACTGCAGGGGTTTGGGCTGGAGATCAAGGATTCCGACGCCGGACTGTACCTTTGGTCCACCGCAGGCGAGAGCACGTGGGACACCGTGGCGCGGCTGGCTGAGCTGGGAATCGTGGTGGGCCCTGGTGTCTTTTACGGCGAGGCCGGCAACGGGTTCGTGCGCGTCGCATTGACCGGCACCGACGAACGGATTGACGCCGCCGTGGCCAGACTGGCGCCCACACCGTAACAATCATGTGACTCGCACCACAAAGGTGGCATTTTACGGGCGTTTCGAACGCAGCCGATTAGTGACACCCGCGATGGGGCGGTACTTTTTAAGTGACTATCAATGGTGGCTTTCTACAGGAAAGCAGCCCGGGTGTTGGTTTCCTGGATGAACAGGGACACTGCCACGGCTCACCGGATGTTGGATCAAGCTTTCGACAGAGGCCCACGCGCCTCATGAAGGGGACTCCATGACTGAGACCAACAGCGCAACCCTGCACCATGCAGGAGGCGAGCTCAAGCTCCCGCGCATCAAGGTTGTTGAAGGAAACGAAGGCTACGACGTTTCCAAGCTGCTCAAGCAGACGGGCGCAGTCACCTTTGACCCCGGCTTCATGAACACCGCAGCAACCACCTCTGCGATTACCTACATCGACGGCGATGCGGGCATCCTGCGTTACCGCGGGTATCCCATCGAGCAGCTGGCGCAGCACTCCAGCTTCCTCGAGGTTTCCTACCTCCTGATCTACGGCAACCTGCCCAGCCCCACGGAGCTGGAAGAGTTCGACCAGAAGATCCGCCGCCACACCCTCCTGCACGAAGAGCTGAAGGGCTTCTTCAGCGGCTTCCCGCGCGACGCGCACCCGATGCCGGTGCTGTCCTCAGCCGTATCGGCGCTGTCCACGTTCTACCAGGATTCGCTGGACCCCTTCAACGCTGAGCAGGTGGAGCTCTCCACCATCCGTCTCATGGCCAAGATGCCGGTCATCGCCGCGTATGCGCACAAGAAGTCCATTGGCCAGCCCATGCTGTACCCGGACAACTCCATGAACCTGGTGGAGAACTTCATGCGCCTGAGCTTCGGCCTTCCGGCCGAGCAGTATGAAGTGGACCCGGTCATTGCCAAGGCCCTGGACCTACTGCTGATCCTGCACGCCGACCACGAACAGAACTGTTCCACCTCCACCGTGCGGCTGGTGGGCTCCTCCAACGCCAACCTGTTCGCGTCGGTATCGGCCGGTATCAACGCCCTCTTCGGCCCCGCCCACGGCGGCGCCAACGAGGCAGTGCTGAAGATGCTCCGCCAGATCCAGGCCGACGGCACCAAGCCCGAGGACTACATGGAGAAGGTCAAGAACAAGGAAGACGGCGTCCGCCTCATGGGCTTCG
>DASSIA010000319.1:0-2096 GCA_035692345.1 Arthrobacter sp.
CCTTCACGCTGAACAACTATGGGGTCTTCGGCGTGGACGGCTCGGCGGCCATCATCAACCACCCCGAGGTGGCGATCCTGGGGGTGGGGCGCATCATGGACAAGCCGTGGGTGCTGAACGGGGAGTTGGCGGTCCGCAAGGTCATCGAGCTGACGCTCACGTTCGATCACCGCGTGTGCGACGGCGGCACGGCAGCCGGGTTCCTCCGCTTCGTTGCCGACGCGATCGAGAACCCGGGGTCGGTGCTCGCAGACCTCTGACCCCGCCCTGAGTTCTGAAGGGCTCGGGTTGGAAGCACGATCATCGGCCGGGTTGCCGGCGTCGTCCGCTTTATGATGTTGGTGTTCGCATCAGCAGGATAAAAGCGTGACGGCCCGGAGGAGTTTGTTCGTTGGTGAGGCACTTCTCATGGCGCACGCGCGGGAGCACGGCTGCCACCGCGCTGCGGATCGGGCTGGGCTCGTTGTGTGCCGTTGCGCTCATCTGCGGGGGCGACGTTCCTGCCGGATTCCCTGCCTCAGTGGTGCGACCTCAGGAAACGGTGACGGGCAAGACGCCAGACGCTGCAACACCGCCGCTGCCGGTTGTGCTGGGTCTTCCGGTCAACGTCCCTGGCGGGTATCCGATGTCGCTGACCGCCCAGGTTGGAACGCGTCAGGTGAAGGCGTCCTGGACGTACGTGGACGGGTTGCCGGGGTTGAACTCGCAGCTGGATTCCTGGCTGCTGGGTGTCTTGGATGCTGCGGCCGCCCCTGCGGGCGGGCGCTACCGTCCGTCGATGGCACTGAACGCTGCCCAAGGTTCGGGCCCGGCGATCACTGTATCCGCCGAACCCGTGGAGTCCAGTGGGACAGTGGTTGTGGTCCGCGAAGAAGTGAAAGATACCGGGACCGGCGTGCTAAGTTCTGCCACCGTCTACGCCGACACGGCTTCCGGAGCGGTGCACGGTGCCGCCGAGCTGCTGCGGCCTGAGGCCCTGGCCGGAATCCGGCAGCGGGTCACAAGTGTTCCGGCGGGTATCGCCGGGCCTTCTCCGCAGGCGCCGGACTTGGCCGACATGGTCCTTGACCCTGCCGGGGAGCTTCAGGTCACGGCAGACCGGCCGGCAGCGCCGGGCCGGTCCGCCGAGGCGGAGACGACCACCATCGACGCCCGCGACACCGCAGCGATGCTGAGCGATTTCGGCCGCAAGGTGCAGGGCCAGCTAAGGGCCGCGGTGGTGCCGCCGCCGGCCACCGCCCCGGCGCTCAGGCATGTCAACTGCGACCTCGTCCCGTGCGCCGCCCTGACCTACGACGACGGGCCGGACCCCAAGACGACACCGCAACTGTTAGGCATCCTGAAGGAAAAGAACGCCCAAGCGACGTTCTTCATGACCGGGTCCAATGCCGCTGCCAGCCCGGCAACCGCCAAGCAGGTTGCCGATGCCGGTCATGCCATCGGCAACCACACCTTCAGCCATCCATACCTGACCAAGCTGTCCCCGGCCGCGGTCAGGAGCGAAATGGACCGGACCGATGCCGCCATCCGGGCCGCGACAGGCTCGTCCCCGTCATTCATGCGCCCGCCCTACGGCGCTGCCGACGCCGCCGTGCAGGGGGCCGTGGGAAAGCCACTGATCGTCTGGGCCGTCGACTCGCTCGACTGGCAAAGCAAGAACCCGGCCATGTTCGTGCCCAAAGTGCTCAAGGAAATCACCCCCGGGGCCGTGGTGCTCATGCACGACGTCCACCCCACCACCATTGCCGGACAGCAGGAACTGATCACCAGCCTGCAAACACAGGGCTACCGGCTGGTGACCGTGCCGCAGCTCTTCGAAGGAACACCGTTGCTCTCGGGGCACGTCTACCGGTCACGGCCAGAACGTAAATAGCCGATGACTTGACAAACGCTGGATGTGACGGCGTTAAGGAAACGTAAAAGTTTCAGCGAAAGCATCAAAAAACGGGCCCTCGCAACGGTATCTTTTTGGAGTGCCGTCGCTTCAACGACCCCCCAATGCTGAGGCGACGGCATTCCTCGCAGCACCCGTCCGCGGTGAGATGCCCCGCGGTGCCGTGCACCGCCGTCGAACTTTTCCTCAGGCGTCCGCGGAC
>DASSIA010000320.1:0-2292 GCA_035692345.1 Arthrobacter sp.
AGGCACAGATGAAGGACATCCAGTCCACCCTCGCGGACTTCGGCGTGGAGTTTGACGTGTTCTTCTCCGAGCAGGAACTGCACGACGCCGGCGCGATCGAAAGTGCCGTTGCCCGCCTTCGCGAGCAGGGCCACGTGTTCGACGACGGCGGTGCGGTCTGGCTGCGCACCACCGACTTTGGCGACGACAAGGACCGCGTGATGATCCGGGCCAACGGCGAACCGACGTACTTTGCCGCCGACGCCGCCTACTACCTGTCCAAGAAGGACCGCGGCTTCACCGAAAAGATCTACCTCCTGGGCGCGGACCACCACGGTTACATCAACCGGCTCAAGGCCATTGCAGCCTGCGCGGGCGATGATCCCGAGGTGAACATCGAGGTGCTGATCGGCCAGCTGGTTTCCGTCAACGGGGCCAAGCTGTCCAAACGCGCTGGCAACATCATCGAGCTCAAGGACCTGATCGCCTGGTTGGGCAAGGACGCTGTCCGCTACTCCCTGGCCCGGTTCCCGGCGGATTCCCCGCTCACCCTGGATCCTGACCTGCTGAAGAAGCACAGCAACGAGAACCCGGTGTTCTATGTCCAGTACGCGCATGCGCGTACCCGCGGCGCGGCCCGTAACGCCGTGGCGGCCGGTGTGGACCGCAGCGCGTTCGATGCCTCGCTGCTGGACCACGCCACGGAAAACGAACTGCTCTCCTACCTTGGCAGCTATCCGTCCATCGTGGCCAAGGCCGCGGAACTGCGCGAACCGCACCGCGTGGCCCGCCACCTCGAAGTCATTGCCGGTGCCTACCACCGCTGGTACGACGCCTGCAGGATCGCCCCGATGGGCGAGGAAGCCGTCACCGACGTCAACCGCACCCGGCTGTGGCTCAACGACGCCACCACCCAGGTGCTGGCCAACGGTCTGGACCTGCTGGGCGTGGACGCGCCGGAACGGATGTGATTCCCATGTCAGCACTGCACAAGGCACCGCAAAGGACCGGCGCCGCATCTCCGTTGGCCCCCGAATGGCTCGCCGTTCCCGCGGACCTTAACGCGCTCCACCAGCCAATGTGGGCGCAGGATGTCCGGAAGAACGACGCCGGCGAGCTCGCCATTGACGGCATCCCCGTCAGCGACCTCAAGGCACAGTTCGGCACCCCGCTGTTTGTCATGAGCGAAACTGATTTCCGGGCCCGCGCCCGTTCCTTCAAGGACGCTTTTGATGCCGCGTTCGCCGACATCTGCGGGGGAGTGGACGTCTACTACGCGGGCAAGTCCTTCCTGTGCACCGCTGTCGCCGCCTGGGTGGCTGACGAAGGACTCCGCCTGGACACGTGTTCCGGCGGCGAGCTCGCCGTGGCTGCCCGGGCCGGCATCAAGGGCGAAAACCTGGGCCTGCACGGCAACAACAAGTCCGACGCCGAGATCAACCGCGCCCTGGACATGGACCTGGGCCGGATTGTGGTGGACAGCCTCGATGAGCTGGAGCGCGTTGCGAAAATCGCCTCCGGACGCGGCGCGCAGGCCAAGGTTATGCTCCGGCTGACACCCGGCGTCCACGCGCACACGCACGAGTTCATCGCCACCGCCCATGAGGACCAGAAATTCGGCCTCTCCATGGCGGAGGACTCCACCGGGCAGGCCGGGCTCTCGGCAGCCGAAGAAGCCTTGGCGGCAGCCTCGGGCTACGCCAGCGTCGAACTCCTGGGCCTGCACTGCCACATCGGTTCGCAGATCTTCGAACCCGACGGCTTCGAGCTGGCTGCGCAGAAGCTCCTGCGTTTCCACGCGGCAATGCAGGAAAAGTACTCCATCGTGATGCCCGAGCTTGACCTGGGCGGCGGCTACGGCATTGCCTACACCCCGGTGGACACCCCCCGCCCCGCGGCCGAGATCGCGCAGGCAATGGCCGCCGTCGTGCGCTCCACCTGCGCTGAGCTGGGCATCACCGCCCCACGGATTTCGATCGAACCCGGACGCGCCATCGTGGGCAGCACCACTTTCACGCTGTACGAGGTGGGCACCCTGAAAACCGTGCGCGTGGACCCGCCCGCCGGGGTCGAGGGCCAGGAGAACGTTACGCATCCCCGCCGCTATGTGTCAGTGGATGGCGGCATGAGCGATAACGCCCGCCCGGTGCTCTACGACGCGGATTATTCCGCCATTCTCGCCTCCCGCGCCTCCGACGCGGCACCGCAGCTGTCCCGCGTAGTGGGCAAACATTGCGAGAGCGGCGACATAGTTGTTAGAGATGTATATCTGCCCGAGGACGTGGCAGCCGGTGATCTGCTTGCTGTACCGGG
>DASSIA010000321.1:0-12289 GCA_035692345.1 Arthrobacter sp.
CCGCTGCACGTCCGGTCCTCATTCAGCCAGAACGAAGGCACCTGGGTCATCCCCAGCGCCGAAGACAAAATCACCACTCAAGAGGGAGTTGCCTTGGAGCAGCCAATCATCTCCGGCGTTGCACACGACCGTTCCGAGGCCAAGGTCACTGTGGTGGGTGTGCCGGACATCCCCGGCAAGGCAGCTGCGATCTTCCAGGTGATCGCCGACGCCCACTCGAACATCGACATGATCGTGCAGAACGTTTCCACCCACGGCCGGGGCAAGACGGACATTTCCTTTACGCTGCCCATCGTCGAAGGAGCGGAAGCGCTGGACGCGCTCAAGGCCGCGCAGCCGGACATCGGCTTCGAAAACATCGAATACAACGAGAAGATCGGCAAGCTGTCACTGATCGGCGCCGGCATGCGGTCACACCCCGGCGTCTCCGCGACGTTCTTCAAGGCGCTCTCCGACGCCGGGATCAACATCAACATGATCTCCACCTCGGAAATCCGCATCTCAGTGGTCACGCACGCCGATCTCCTCGACGACGCCGTCCGGGCCATCCACAAGGCCTTTGACCTGGACAGCGAGGACGAGGCCACCGTCTACGGCGGCACCGGGCGCTGAACACCGGGCTGAACACGCGTTAAAAAGAAATGTTCCGGGGCCGGATCTTCCGGCCCTGGAACATTTCTTTATGGATGCAGGTCTTTTGTGGATGCAGGCGGGCGCCTCAGCCCTGCTTTTCGAGATCTTCGCGGCGGACGCCGTAGTGGTGTCCCTCAGAATCGGTTTCCACTACGAAGTGGGAAAGATCCTCATCAGAGGCCTGCTCGAACTCGTCATGCTTATGTACCACGGGGGCATCCGTGTCCAGCCGAGTGGCTGGCCCAAAGACGAAGCGGAGCCTTTCAGTCAGGTTCATAAAACTACTGAGCGCATGTCCCATTGCTTACACCCCCTTCCCGCGTTCCCGGGCGGAAGAGCCGTTGCCCCATTTGGAGCCAGTGCCCTCATTTTACGCCCGGAACTCCAAAAAGGGCCCGGCCAGGTTCAGGCTCTGCGCCGTTCGAGGCTACGGTGCGAATGCGCCGTTCAGCGGGGTGTTTCAGGCAGGTGTTCAGCGGAGGGACTGATCATCCGGGTTCTTGGGCACAACATACGTACTGCCGTCCGGGCGGGTGACTGTTTCCCACTGCTGGGTTTCCCGCTCGCGTTGGGCCAGCAGCAGCCTGTTCTCCTCGGTCATGTCGTGAACCAGGGAACTGCGGTTGGCCGGGCCGAAAATTGCCCTGAGCTTGCCGGTTGCCCGCATAAACCGCTGGGATGCATTGTCTTTGCCGGCCGAGTTGCCTTTGCCCATGAACGTGACCCCTTCGAGAGAACCATTACCGGTTCCAGTGTACGCTAATACTTAGTGCACTAACTATTGGAGGATTGTGATGACGGCAATATCCGGTGACGTGCATCGGCAGGACGATGACCTGTTGCTCGAGCGGCAGCTCTGTTTTGCCCTCACCGTGGCATCCAGAAGCGTAGTTGGCGCCTACAAGCCCGTCCTGGAAAAGCTCGGACTCACCCATCCGCAATATCTCGTGATGCTGTGCCTTTGGGAATCGGCCCCCCGGACTTTGCGCAGCATCAGTGAAGCCCTGGCCCAGGCCCCGGCCACCATCTCGCCCCTTCTCCGGCGGCTGGAGGAAGCCGGCTTCATCACCCGCCAGCGGGTGGACGGAAACGAACGCACCCTTGCCGTGGGCCTGACCCCTGCCGGCGCCGCGCTGCGCCAGCAGGCCCTCGCCGTCCCCGGCGCCATGATGGAACGCCTGGGGCTGTCACGCGAGCAGGTTGGCGAGCTGCACAAGTCCATGATGGGACTCATCGCCGCCACCGCCGCAGGCACCAGAGAGGGCATAGGCGACGCCTAGAACGCCGGAAAGGCCCGGCTCCCGGAGCGCTCCGGCAACGGGCGGCCACGTGGTGGAACCCGCGCCCTCATCCTGAGGGAAACAATTAAGGAGCCCCGTCAGGCGTAAAATGGCAGCAACCTAGGAGGGCCAATGCGCTTGCTGACACTACGGCCATTGCTGGTGGTCCTCGCCTTGGCCGGGCTGGCCGGGTGCACGGCGGCGCCGGACGGCGCTGCTCCTTCGTCCGCCAACCCCACAGCCGGCTCCTCGCCGGCCCAGAGTTCCCCGGCACCGGATGCGGAGACCACCATCCCGGCGCCGTCTCCATCTGCGCCCCCCGCACCGCCGGCCGGCCCCGGTGCCGGCAACGCCGAACTTGCCATCATGGTCAAGCCATCCCCCACCGAACCCGCGGTCAACTACACACTCGTCTGCCGCAACGGTGTCCCCACCGCGGAAAGCAAGCACCCCAAGCCGGAGGCCGCGTGCGCAGCCCTGAAGAACAACGCAGCCCTCCTCAGCCCGGCTCCCAAAACCACAGCCCAGGTCTGCACCCAGCAATACGGCGGTCCGCAGACCGCCACGGTGACCGGAATCGTCGATGACACCCCCGTGGATGTCACCTTCGCCCGCACCGACGGCTGCGAAATCGCCAACTGGAACGCAGCCCAGGATGTACTCGGTGCCAGCGGTGGAGGAACTTAGCCTGCTGACGGCCGAGGCCTGGCGTGCCCGCGAAGAAGCGCACGCCCAACGCGTCCGCCGTTACGCTGATCCCTACCTTGCCCGCCGCTCGGCCGGCCGGAAGCACCCGGTGGAGGATTTTCTTTTCACCTACTACACCCAGAAGCCTGGCCAGCTGCTGCGCTGGCATCCGGGTGCCGGCGTCGTCCTGGCCGGCGAAGCCGCGGCAGCGCGCACCCGTTGGAAGCACTACAGAACGCTCGACGACGGCGAACTCGCCTCACTCGGGCTGGCGGCGGGAAGCGTGGCGGTCACCTTTGACCGCGGGAAGTTCCTGGCCGACCGGCAGGAAGCCGTGACGTTTGCCGGGATCATTCTCCGCGGCACCGCGGCCCGTCCGGCCCAGTTCGGCTGCTTCGGGCTGCACGAATGGGCCATGGTCTACCGCCAGGACAAATTCGACCTGCGCCATGAATACCTGCAGCTGAGGCTGGGATCTGCCGGCACGGACAAGGTGGTGGAGGATAGCCGGATCCGGTGCTCACACTTTGACGCCTTCCGCTTCTACACTCCTGACGCCATTGCGCTGAACGAGCTGGCTCCCAGCCGTGAAAACCAGCGGCACATGGAACAGCCGGGGTGCCTGCACGCGAACATGGACCTTTACAAGTGGGCCTACAAACTGCTGCCCGCGCTTCCCAGCGAACTGGTGATGGACTGCTTCGAACTGTCCTGGCGGATCCGGGCCATGGACATGCAGGCCTCCCCCTACGATCTTGCCGAGTGGGGTTATCCGCCTATCCGGATCGAAACCAGTGAAGGCAAAGCGGCCTATGTCGAGCATCAGCGGGCCTTCGCGGCTGAGGCTGCCGCACTCCGCGGTCGGCTGGCGCAGGCCCTCGCGCCGCTCCTGAAGCCCTCAGCTGAGGGCAGGGAGACGGGCCGGCACGGACGTTGATCCGCGAATTATCAGGCGCGTTGGCAGGACCAGCGGCTGGCCCGACTGGGAATGTGCGCCCCGGGCAAACGCAAGCAGGTTGCTGACCGCTGTGGACCCGAGTGCATACAGCGGAGCTTCCACCGTGGTCAGCCCGGGAGTGACGAGGCCGGCTCCGTAGCTGTTGTCAAAACCCACCACGCTGACGTCTTCAGGGACGTTGATGCCGCGCCTTTGAAGGGCTCGGATGAACCCCATGGCCATCTGGTCGTTGTAGGCAATCACGGCGGAGGTTTGGTGCGAGAGCCAGTCCAGGGCAGCTTCCTCCCCGCCCCGGACCGTTGGTACCCCTGGGCCTACACGGCGCACGGACAGTTCCAATTCCACGGCCGCATCATGCAGTGACCGCCACCGCGTGCCATCAGCCCACGACGCGTCAGGGCCCGCCAGATAGGCGATGTTCCGGTGACCCAGGCCGAGTAAGTGCTCAGCAGCGCGCCGGATGCCCTTGGGGTCATCCGCCACAACGCTGGGCACATCGGAGACCACCCTGTTCAACACGATGGTTGGCTTCTGCTTGGCGATCATGCGGATGGCCAGGTCCGGCATCCGGGAACTCGTGAGGACTATGCCGTCCACGGCGGGGAGCAGGCGTTCGAGGGCGAGGCGTTCCTGCTGCTCGGATTCCTGGGTGTGCGCCAGCAGCATTACATAGCCGCCCTCGGCTGCGGCGTCTTCAGCCCCGCGGCCCATTTCGGCGTAAACCGGGTTTCGCATGTCCGCAATGACCAGGCCGATCACCGATTTCTTGCCGGCTGCGGCGCGCTGGATGCCGGCGACGTGGGTCGATCTGTAACCCACATCGGCAGCTGCGGCGAAGATGCGCTGCGCCGTGCGATGGCTGACGCGGCCGGGCCGGGCAAAGGCCCGGGAGACGGTTGAGGGGGAAACTGCGGCGGCCCGGGCCACGTCATAGATGGTCGGCAGCGTTCGTTCCATCAGTGGTACCTTCTCTCGACATTGAGAGCCGTGCGATACGACTTAACAGATCATGCAATCGGTTGCCAGTGATGTCAACCTGTTGACAGGTGCGCAACGCTCATTGACGGAACCCCGCGCTTCCGGAACAGGTCCGTGGAAACACGTCCGGACAAACAGGTCCGGGACCGGCCGGCGCCTCGATTCGAGGAGCCCGCCAGTCCCGGACCGCGCTGCAGTTCAGGCTTCAGCCGTCTGCCAAATCTGCTATTTGCCCCCCGGCGTGCGGACGGTGATGGTCTGCTGGGCCGCCAGGTTATCGGAGGAGTTGCCCACGTAAACGGTGTAGTCGCCGGTCGGGGTGGACCAGGCGTCGGCCGCCGTGTCCCACACCGACATCGGGTGGTTGGCCGCCGCGGGATCGATGGTGACGGTGACCCGCTGCTTCTCGCCCGGGTTCAGTGTGACCTTGTCGAAGCCCACCAGGCGCTTGGGCGGCTGGTTCGCGGAGGCAGGCAGGCCCAGGTACACCTGGCCAACCTCGGCGCCCGCTACCTTCCCGGTGTTCTCCACGAAGAAGGACACATCGATCTTGTGCGTCCCGTCGGTGGTCTGCGGCGTGACCACCAGCTTCGAGATTTCGAAGGTGGTGTAGGACAGGCCGTGCCCGAAGGCGAAGGTCGGCTTGACGCCGTTGGCGTCGTACCAGCGGTAGCCCATGTCCAGGCCCTCGCTGTACGTAGCTGTCAGAGGCAGCGGACCGGTCCCGTCGGGGTCAATACCGGGGAACTGTGCGGGGGTGGCGTAGGCTGCTTCGCGTTCCTGGGTGGGGAACGTCATGGGCAGCTTTCCCGACGGGTTCACGATGCCGAACAGCAGGTTGGCCACGATATTGCCGTCCTCCTGCGCGGGGTACCAGGCCTCGAGGACGGCGGGCACCTTGCCGAGCCAAGGGAGCAGCACGGGTCCGCCGTTCTTCAGGACCACCACAGTGTTCGGGTTCGCGGCGGCCACGGCCGCCACCAGGGCGTTCTGGTCCACTCCGTCCCGTACCGGGAGGGCCAGTGAGGGACGGTCAACGCCCTCACGGGAGATGTCACCAACCATCACGACGGCGACGTCGGACTGGGCGGCCAGGGCCGCGGCCGCTGCGATGTCGCTGGCGTTGTTGTACGTGACCGTTGCGTTGGAACCCAGCTTCTGGAGCGCGTTGTTCAGCCCCTGCTCGGGCGTAACAGTGTACGGGGACGTCACCACGATGGCGTCGGATGGTCCCTGGGAGTTGAACTTCGCCGCACCGGCGAAGGTGGGGGCGCCGATCAGTGCCACCGAGTCCAGCGAGCCTGCCTTCAGCGGCAAGGCGCCGCCGTCGTTCTTCAGCAGCACGCCGCCCTTTTCGCCGATGTCCTGGATCCGCTTGCCGTTGGTTGGAAAGTCGATAGGTGTCAGGGAGTTGATCGGGTCATCGAACTGTCCCAGCCTGAACATCACGCCGAACCGGCGGGCGAGCTGCTGGTCGATGTCCTTGACGGTCAGGGTGCCGGCGTCGAGGGCCGCGTGGATCAGCGCAGGGGTGAACCAGCGGGGGCTGGCGAATTCGAGGTCCAGGCCGGCCGTGATGGCCGGGGCCGTGCTGTGGGTGGCGCCACGGTCGGACATCACGTAGCCCTTGAAGCCGAGGTCGTCACGCAGCCAATCGGTCAGCAGTTCCTTGTTTTCACAGGCGTACACGCCGTTCAGGTGCGGGTACGAGCACATCACCGACGCCAGGTTGGCTTCCTGGATGGTCATTTCAAAGGGCAGCAGGTACAGCTCGTGCATGGTCTGGGGGTCAACGACGGTGTCCATCGTGTTCCTGCCGGTCTCCTGCTCGTTGGCTGCAAAGTGCTTCGCAACAGACTGCACACCGTGCGCCTGCACAGCGTTTACCTGCGCGGCAGCCATCACCCCGGCGAGGTAGGGGTCTTCGCCGAAGTACTCGAAGTTGCGGCCGGCGTTGGCGACCCGTCCCAGGTTGATGCCCGGGGTAAGCAGTACATTGTGGGCGCTGGCGCGGGTTTCCGCACCGAGAATGTCCCCCCATGCAGTGGAGACGGAAGGATCGAACGATGACGCGACGCTCAGGGCACTGGTGAGGCCCGTTGACGTCGGTGCCACGGCGCAGTCGCCGCCTCCGAACGGACCGTTCGTCATACGCAGGGTGGGGATGGCGAGGGCCGGAATTCCTTCGACGTGCCGCCCGCCGGCGGAAAAGTCACAGCCCGGGATATTCGTGTTGGCCACAGGCTTCATGGCGATCTGCTGGATCTTCTGGTCGAGGGTCATGGCCCCGATCAGCAGGTCCGCGCGCTGCCCGGCCGGAAGCGCCTTGTTCATCCAGGGAAGTTCCTCGGCCGTGGCCGCGGTGGGAACGGTGAATCCCAAGGCAAGAGCGGCAACCAGGCCCACCCGCAAAATACGATGGACCCTCGTTGCTGTGCGTCTTTCCATGTCTATCTCCTTTGATTGGACACCGGAGGGGAGCAAGCTGTGATTTCCCTCGGAACTCCCATTGAGTCGGCCATGAGTTTGCACGGTCAAGGAGTTGCCATCAGTTGCCACCGGTTGCCTTCTCCCGGTGCAGCTCCGCGGACACAAAAAGACCCCCGCGCGGGCCGGACGTTGAATAGGTCCAGCCCCACGCGGGGGACTTTGGGTGTCCGGAAACCCCTACGGGTCAGCCCTTGGGCGTCACCTGCAGACGGTCGAAGGAGACCTGGTTGCCGTCCTTGTCCAGCACCACGACGTCGTCGCGGCCGTTCTGCACGTCGGAGGGCAGGATGAACTCAACTGTGTTGTCCGTGGTGGGGAAAATCCAGCCGATCCGGTAGCTGAACTTGTTCAGGTACACGTAGTACCACTGGCCGTAGTCCAGGCCCTTCAGGGTCACTTTCTGGCCGTTGCGGTATTTGTCCTGCGTACCAAGGTCGAACGGAGCCGTTTGGTTGTCGAAGTCCTGGACGGCCAGGACGGGTACCGTCTCGGGCCGCGCCGGCTTGAGGTCCAGCAGGAGTTCGCCGCCGGTCACCGTGGCGGTGACCTGCTTGGCGCCGTTGGCGGCGGTTGCGTCGAACGTTACGGCTTCGAGGCGGCCTGCCGCGATGTCGGCTGCCGTCAGGACGTGCTGGCGGGTTGTGCTTACGGTGCCCCCTACGGCCAGGGTGTCCTGGCTGATCGAAGCGTCCGGAGCGCTGAGCCCGGTCAGGGTCACATTGCCGGCGTTGCCCACAGTGTAGGTGTACGTGACGGTGTCGCCAACGCTGGCGTAGCGGTCGCCGTCGACGTCGGTCCATTCAGCTGAAACGGTGCCGTCCAGTTTGGCGTCGCGGACCTTCAGGTCCACTTCGCCGCCGTCGATCGGGTAGGTCTTGGTGCTCTGGCCCGCCGAGCTGACCTCCCACGTTGTCTTCGGGACGAAGAAGCCCTGTGCGGCCTCGTCGGCCGTTACGGCGTGCCGCGGTGTGGCGCAGGTGTACCCCTGGCCGGCCGGCAACACGCTGTAACGGCAGTTGCCCGGGCCCTCAGGAACGAACGGGCTGAAGTTGCCAGCGGTGGGGACCACCTTTTCCACGAGCGGGCTCGTGTTGCTCACACTGAAGGTGTACGGGAAGGCGTCGCCGGCGGCGTACGGCTGGGTGGCGAGGTCGCGGCCGGAATCAGCCCGGGCGCCGGTGATGCTGGCAGCAACCAAACCATCGCGCAGTGCCACGGCAGCGCCGGTGAACGGCACCGTCTTGGTGAGCGACGGCGTCGCGCTGGCCGTGATGGCGAAGCTCGCCGTGGGGGTGAAGTAACCCCGGGCGATGTCCTCTGCCGTCAGCGTGTGCTTGGCCGTGGTGCAGGTGTAGGTGGCACCGGCGGCCAGGTTGTTATAGCGGCAGTTGGGAGCTCCGGGCGCGCCCGGAGCCGGCGGCAGGAAGCCGGTCTCAAAGTTTCCGGAGACAGGCACGGAGTTCGCCGTGACGTTGGCAGTGCTCTTGACGGTGAACGTATAGCCCAGGACCTCGCCCACTTGGTAGGGGTTGGCGACGACGTCGCGGACCGGCGCCGTTCCGGTGATGCTGAGGCCCACCTGCGGGGCCACCGGGACGGTGGCGGTGAAGGCGAACTGCGAAACCCTGCCATCCGCCGTCGTAAATGCCGCGTTGAGGTTCTGCGGGCCGCTGGCGTTCGCCGGTGCGGTCAGGTCAACGTTGACGGTCACCGAGGCGCCGGGCGCGACGTCGGGCACGGGCACCGTGGTGGCGGTCCAGCCGGCGGGGGTGTAGACAGTGGCGTTGGCGCCGGAGAGCGTGGTGGCTTCCTGGTTGGTGACCGTGACCGCAACCGGCTTTGTGGCGCCGGCTGTGGTGGTGAGTGCGGGCACGGACAGCGGGGCGCAGACGTAGTTCAGCCACGCGTCGTCGAACTTCGCGAACTGGATGCTGTCCGTGTAGTTGCCCTCATACAGCACGCCGAATTTGCCGTCTTCGAGCCGGGTCACTGTGGAGTAGGCGGAGAATCCGGAACGGATGGTCCGTACCCCGGGCCAGGTGGCGCCGTCGTCGCAGGAGACCCGGGCGGAAACGTTCTCACGGGCCGTCTTGGAATTGGCGTTGGTGAAAATGAGCTTCCTGGCATCTGCCGAGCCCTGGGCCGCCGCCGGGAACATCCGGGCAATGGAGCCGTTGTTGGCCGGATCCGGCAGCTCGGTGTCCTGCGTGACCGGGCCGTAGCTGGCGCCGCCGTCGGTGGAGATGGCCACCTTGCGGTAGCCCTGGTTGGCGTTGTCGCGCGAGTTCAGCAGGACACGTCCGTCGGAGAGCTCCACAGTCTTGTTCTCGTCCATGCGGTCGCCCACGGGAGTGCCCTTGTGCCAGGTAACACCGTGATCATCCGAGTAGACGCTGTAGGCCTGGATTTTGTTGGTACCGTCAGCCTGCCGGACGTCGCCGGCGTACTGCTGGATCAGGCGGCCCTTGTACTGGCCGTACTTGAGCTGGATGCCTTCGCCGGAGGACGCGAAGTTGGAGCGGACATCGCCGGCCACCTGGATGGACTTGAGTCCCGGCTTGGTGACGTTGGTGATGAGGCGCGGCTGGCTCCACGTGAGGCCACCGTCCGAAGACTCGATCACAGCGGAGGAGATCACATTGCGGTCGGCGTCGTCGTTTCCGAACTGGCTGCCGGCAAAGCCCTGGTCCTTGGAGTACACAAAAAACGCGAAGACCTTGCCCGCCTCGGCATCGTAAACGAAGGACGGGTCACTGTAGCCGTACTTCGGTGAGGTGGCATCCGCGATGTGGCCTGCGGCGATGACCTGCGGGGTGCTCCAGGTCTGGCCGCCGTCGGTGCTGCGGCGCTGCACGATCGAGTTGGGGTTCGGGGCGTCCGCCGAGCTCCCAGGGCGGCCATCAAACGCGGCGAGCACCACGTTGTTGCCCAGATAGGTCAAGGCGGGAATCCGGTAGAAGAAGTTTGCCGCCGTGCGGTCAGCACCGATGTTGGCCTCCGTGAACGAACCGGGAGCGTCGGTGGGGCTATTGGAGGGGATCGGTGCGGCCTGCGCGGCTATTGCGGACCCGGCCAACAGCGTCAGCGCCACCAGCCCGGCTCCTGCGGTCCGGCTAATTCTTCGGTGCCGGCTCTGTTGAGTGAAATTTCGCAAATCCATGTCCTTTCAAGGCGCCGCGGTGCGGCGGATCGGAAGTATTCGGCCGTGCGGCGGTCTTGGCATCCAGGGGATACCACCTGCCATATACGACGTCCTACGACCTTAGTGTGTAGAACGTCACATGGCTAGGAGTTTTGGAAAGGGCATGGAAAACGGGCGCCCCCAAAGGGGACGCCCGTTGTCAGGTCAGTAGTTCGCCGGGGGTCCGGATCTTGCCGGGAGTCCGGGCGAGCTACTGCCTGGGGGTACGCACCACGTCACTGATCCATTGGCGGGTCTTCTCATCCACGGGGCCGGCCACCCGCGTTTCCCGGGCGGCCCGGTCCGCCTTGATCTTCTGCACCACCATCCGGCCCAACCCCGCAAAAACGGCCACGGCCATTATTGGCAACAGCATGGATTTCGATTTTTCAGCCATTCCGCAATCCTACTGACGCTGCCTCCGGGAGGACAGAGCCGCCGTCGTTCCTCACCTCCCGCAAGGGCCCCGCACTCCGCTGAATGTGGCTCGCGCCACCGAATACGGGGTGCAACGCCCGGGCCGGTAGAATGGGCTTGCAAGCTCGCGGAGCGCCCGTCCCTCCCGGAACGGCGTAAGACGGCGTGACTCCGCTGCGCCCTTACCCAATGCTCACGCACAGGAGTTGCCGGATGCCCCGGATCGTTGTTGACGTCATGCCCAAGCCCGAGATTCTGGACCCGCAGGGGAAGGCCATCGTGGGTGCACTCCCCCGGCTGGGCTTCACCGGCTTTAGCTCTGTCCGCCAGGGCAAGCGCTTTGAACTGACGGTCGACGGCGAGGTGACCGACGCAATCCTGGCCCAGGCCCGCGAAGCCGCCGAGACCCTGCTGTCCAACCCGGTCATCGAAGACGTTGTCAACGTCGAGGTCGTCGAGGCCTGAGATGACTGAACTCCCCTTGATCGGCGAGGCCATCGCCGCCGACGCACCTGGTGCTCCCAGGCTCGCCGGTGCGCGGATCGGCGTCGTCACCTTCCCCGGCACCCTTGACGACCGCGACGCCGCCCGTGCAGTGCGGCTGGCCGGCGGCACCGCAGTGCCGCTCTGGCACGCGGACACCACCTTGGGTGACGTGGACGCCGTCGTCATCCCCGGAGGTTTCTCCTACGGCGACTACCTCCGCGCCGGCGCCATTGCGCGCTTTGCGCCGCTGATGTCCCGCATCATCGATGCTGCCAACAGCGACGCCAAGCTGCCTGTGCTGGGCATCTGCAACGGTTTCCAGATCCTGACCGAGTCGCACCTGCTGCCCGGCTCCATGATCAAGAACGACCACCTGAAGTTCCTGTGCCGCGACCAGATCCTGCGCGTGGAAAACAGCAACACCGCCTGGACCCTGGACTACGAGGCCGGCCAGGAAATCACCGTGCCGCTGAAGAACCAGGACGGCCAGTACATCGCGGACGAGAAGGTCCTTGACGCGCTCGAAGCCGAAGGCCGCGTGGTGTTCCGCTACGTGGGGTTCAACCCGAACGGCTCCCGCCGCGACATCGCCGGCATCTCCAACGCCGCCGGCAACGTAGTGGGCCTTATGCCGCACCCTGAGCACGCCGTGGAAGCCGGCTTCGGCCCAGAATCCAACATCGGCACCGATGGCCTGGGCTTCTTCACCTCTGTCCTCAACAAGCTCGTCGGAGGCGCCAAGTGAGCACCGAAACCACCAAGAAGTTCAACATCGACACGGTGGAGAACGCCGCCAAGACCCCGGACACCGAACTGCCCTGGGCCGAGCTCGGCCTGAAGCAGAACGAGTTCGACGAGGTAGTCAAGGTCCTGGGCCGCCGCCCTACCGGCGCGGAACTGGCCATGTACTCCGTCATGTGGAGCGAGCACTGCTCCTACAAGTCTTCGAAGAACCACCTGCGCCAGTTCGGCGACAAGGTGACCGACGAGATGAAGAAGGACATGCTGGTGGGCATCGGCGAAAACGCCGGTGTGACGAACCTGGGCGACGGCTGGGCGGTGACGTTCAAGATCGAGTCCCACAACTCGCCGTCGTTCGTAGAGCCCTATCAGGGTGCCGCCACCGGCATCGGCGGCATTGTCCGCGACATCATCTCCATGGGCGCCCGCCCCGTGGCT
>DASSIA010000322.1:0-4889 GCA_035692345.1 Arthrobacter sp.
AGTGCCGGGCACCCGGCTGTTGCCGGATGCCCGTTTCGGGAATTGCACGGCTAAGGGGCCGGCATCACGTGGTGGTGACGGTATTCCTCGGTGCTGGGCTTGATCGCCAAGGCCGTGACTACCAAGGCGACCGCACCCGGAATCCAGGCGCTCCACGCGGCGCCCGTCATGGAGGCGAAGCTTCCAAGCCACGGCGCAAGGAGGAGGACGACGGCGAGAACGGCCTGCGCCCACTCGGCCACCGGCATCCCTGGCATTGCAAGATTGACTACTCCGGCGGCGACCAGCAGGACGCCAAGGGTGACCATGAAGGCTGTGGACGATCCGCCTTGAGTTGTCCACAGCACCGAGAGAGCGGCATAGGCACCTGCGGCGATAACCGTCCAGTCCTGCCAACGGGTCCACTTCTTCATCTTGGTTTTGCTCCTTTAATGGGTTGATTCTTTCTGGATGGCCGCCCCGGCGGCACCGGGACGGGGCTCAGATTGGTCGCTTGCGTCAGGCTCGTGAACAACGGGAAGGGCAATGCGCGTGGGCTACACAGGCCGCACTGACCGGACCAAGCGGCAGGCCGCTGATACCGTTGTGTCCGCGCCGTCCAAGGACCAACGAACAGGCGTATCTACTGGCGTCGAGCGCCGACGCGCGACGGTGGTCTTGACGCAGCGCACCGATCGAGGCAGCGGAGCCGTCAACGCCGACGATGATCTCTTCCTGCCGGTTTGCGTGACCATGGGGTTCCTTTCCGTTCCCGCGGTTTCTCTAAGAATGGGCAGAATCGTCGCCGTCAAACAGGGCCGAAGGTCATAGCATCCGCCTGGGTCCTTCGGCCCTTGTTTGCCGTTGGCGCGCAGTGAACAATGACATAGCCGGGCAACCATGACAGACCGGCGGGATCGCGGCCATGGGCTGCCGGACAGGAGGATCATGGAACGCCCACTATCGCCCCAAAGCGACGACTGGGTCCGTGGCGTGCCGCCAATCCGCGTCTATGTCCTTGACGATCATGAGCTTGTCCGCCGGGGACTGCAGGAACTGCTGGAAGGCGAAGGCTTTGTGGTGGTGGGCATGTCCGGTTCCGCGGAGGAGGCCGCCCGGCGCATCCCGGCCTTGCGCCCGGACGTGTCCGTGCTGGACGCCCGGTTGCCCGATGGCACCGGCATCGAAGTGTGCCGGGAAGTGCGCTCCGTTGATCCCACACTCAATTGCCTGATACTGACCAGTTACGACGACGAACAGGCCCTTCGTGGAGCGGTCCTTGCCGGTGCGGCAGGGTACGTTCTCAAGGAAATCGGCGGCACCGACCTGCTCGGCGCGCTCCGCCGGGCCGCGCGGGGCGAGTCCTTGTTTGATGACGCCGTGAAGGCGAAAATCATCCAGGGACTTACAGAACAGCAACGCGTGGATCCCAGGGTCGCCGCATTGACACCCCAGGAGCGGCGGGTCCTTGACCTGGTCGGACAGGGCCTGACAAACCGGCAGATCGGGGAACAGATGCAGCTCGCCGAAAAAACCGTGAAGAACTACGTCTCCTCGATGCTGGCGAAGCTCGGATTCGAACGACGTACCCAGGCAGCCGTGTACATTGCCCACGGAGCGGAGACGGACAACGGAACCGTCCGCTGACGGATCGGCGGACCGGCACCTCAGCGGACGGGAACCGACCACGCCACGGTTGTCCCCTTCGACGCCGCGCTGGCCACCTCAAACGAACCGCCCAGTTCCAGGGCCCGTTGTTCCATGTTCACCAGACCATTCCCGGGAACGGACTCG
The DNA here is from genome assembly GCA_035692345.1 of Arthrobacter sp. Lineage (GTDB taxonomy): Bacteria > Actinomycetota > Actinomycetes > Actinomycetales > Micrococcaceae > Arthrobacter. The sequence continues at coordinate 1,774 of DASSIA010000322.1, forward strand.
CTGAAGCCCTTCCCGTCGTCCCTGATGACCAGTGCAAGCGTGCCATCGGACACCGAGACGGAAACGCCGATCGCCTGGGCTTCGGCGTGGCGGACCGCGTTGCTGAGGCCCTCGGAGATCACCGCCAGAACGTTGGTGACGGTTCCGGCGTCGAGCACTGAATCGACCGCTCCGTTAAGGGTCAGGCGCGGCGCGAACTGCAGGGACTTGGTGGCGTTGCGGACAGCTTGCAGTATCCGGCTGCTCAACAACTCCTGTTCGCCGGAAGACCGTAGCGAATAGATGGTGTTTCGGAGGTCCCTGATGGTCTCATCCAGCTCCGAGGTGACCGCATCGATCCGGGTCAAGGCAGGTTCGCCAGTCGTGAACCGCCGCAGGCTCTGGATGCTCAGTCCCGCGGCGAAAAGCCGTTGGATCACGACGTCGTGAAGGTCCCGGGCGATGCGGTCCCGGTCCGTGAATACCACCAGTTGCTCACGGAGCCGGTGTATCCGGTCAAGCTCCAGGGCCAGGGCCACGTGGGAGCCGAACACGGCCCCCATCTCCACATCCGTCTTCGCGAACGGTCCCGTTCCGGGGGCTCGAACGAGGAGCAGGAGTCCGTGGTGGGCGCCCTGGGCGCTGAGATCGATCGCCAGGAGTTTTCCCTTGGATAAACCGTCAGCCGGTCCCAGGACATCGCCGGCTTCATCCATGCAGGCCGCCCTCCCTGTTGCGGCGACTGCCCTGATACTGGCGGAATCCATCGGCAGGATGTTCCCCGAGTAGTTTGCGCTGTCCGTTCCGGCGGCACCCGCGACGCCGTACGAACCTACACCACCATCTGGAACGAGGATCAGGGCGAGCTGGGAACCAGATTCCTGGAGCGCCCTGTCGGCAATCAGATCAAGTCCGACATTTTCCGCCTCCGCTGTTCGGTCGTCGCCGAGCATCCGGCCGGTCACATCCATGCATGCCTCAAGCCAGGACGCGCGGCGGCGGGCATCCTGATAAAGGCGGGCGTTCTCGATAGCCACTCCGGCGGCCGCGGCCAACGCCACGGCAAGGTCCTCGTCTTCCGGAGTGAAATCGCCACCGCCCTCTTTTTCCGTCAAGTACAGGTTGCCGAAGACGACGTCACGGACCCTCACCGGGACACCAAGAAAAGACTTCATCGGTGGATGGTTTGCCGGGAATCCGTAAGACTTCGGGTGCCGGCGCAAATCATGAAGGCGAAGAGGCGCCGGTTCACTGATCAGCAAACCGAGAACACCATGCCCGGTGGGCAGCGGACCGATACGGCGTGCAAGGTCTTCCTCGATGCCAACCGTGACGAAGTGACTCAGCGATTTGTTCTCACCGATGACACCCAACGCGCCGTAGCGGGCATGCAGCAATCGGCAGGCCGAACTCACCACCCTTTCAAGCACGGATTCAAGGCTCAGGTCTTCGGCGACCGCCACCACCGCTTCCAAGAGGCCCCGCATGTGTTCCTGGGCATGGAGCAGCTCTCCTGCCCGGGCCAGAAAGTCCCTGAGCAGGTCCTCGATCCGGATCCCGGTTACAGGCGGATGTTCAGCCCTCCCGGGCTCTGGAATAGGGCCGTTCATCTGCCGCCTTCCCAGCAGTCCGCCGTCGTCAGTTGGAAGGCCTGCGTATTGGCTGGTGGTTCATCCGATGAAAGACTACTCCGCACCTGTCCCCTCATCCAGACGCACGGACTGGAAGGTCTCCCACGGGGTCTTTGTGCCCTGTTTCCCGCTCATGCCCGGGCGTAGCCTCTGCGACATGACGAACAAACCCTCAACAACGCCCGAGCCAGAGGTCCTTCAACCTCAACAATGCTGGGAACTCATGCGCGGCGTCTCAGTGGGACGCCTCGCAGTCTGGGTAGCAGACCACCCCGACATCTTCCCGATCAACTACAAGGTCGACCACGGCACCCTCGTCTTCCGCACAGGAGAAGGAACCAAGCTCCACTCGGCCCTGGGCCAAACACCCGTGGCGCTGGAGGCCGACGGCGTCAACCCGGACACCGGGGTGGCGTGGAGCGTGGTGGTGAAAGGGCAGGCTGTTGCCATCAAGCTCACCCAGGAGGTGCTCGACACAGTCGGGCTGCTCCTTTTCCCCTGGCAAGCGGGCCGCAAAGACCACTTCGTCCGCATCGTCCCGACGTCGATCACCGGGCGCCGCTTCACAGTCACACCTCCCCTGACGTGGTGGAGTCCCCTGGATGACGCCACCCGCGCCGGGCTCGAATGATCAGGGCGGAGCTGGCCCCTGCGGAAGGCCTGTTCATGGCCGGCGCCTCAGAGCGGCGCGGCGCGCGTTGAACTCCGTTTCGTCGATCTCGCCCCGGGCGAAGCGCTCATTGAGGATACGCTCGGAATCATCGGGTGGCCCCTGGAATCCCCTCCCGCCCGCGTGGTTGCCGCGCAGCAGGAGGATCACCAGCGTGGCAATGCCACCCGAGAAGAGCAACATCATCAGCCCCATGGCGATCCAGCCACCGATGCCAATGTTTCCACCCCATCCATACATCATGGCAATTTCCCTTCGGTCTGGATTGCTTGCCCGCGTCCAGTGTCGCTCGTTTCCGATCCGTCCCACAGGGCATTTAGTCACAGTGCCCGGGCCCTTCGGCCCTACGGCGGTTGCTGGCCAGTCCATCTACTTCCGCACAGCCGGGGATGGATCCATCGCGGAGCAAGTTCCATCCCTTGAGTCGTCCTTCCAAATCGACGACTCACGCGCCGACCGTAGCGAAGGTTGGTCCGTGCTGGTCAGCGGCCCGTCCTCCCGCGTTGAGGACCAGGATCTGTTGACCCGCCTGTGGGGAAAGGTCATGGCGGAGCCGTGGGCCGGCGGAGCACGGCTCCTCTTTGTCCGGATCCAGGCACACAGGGTCTCTGGACGCCACGTGCATTTGGAGTAGGCCCCGGAGCCATTCCACGTTCAAGCGCCCCATAGGGGCAAGGAACTCAGCGTGGAATTCAACGATTGGGAGCGAAGATGTTGTTCAGTACAAGTCGCTGGGGGTCAGCTCGTCGTCCTCCGGCCCTCGGTGAATCCGCCTCCCCGTGACGGATGTTGGGACGATCTCGACAAAAACCCGTTTCTTGATGGAAGTCAGTTGT
>DASSIA010000323.1:0-4747 GCA_035692345.1 Arthrobacter sp.
GGCTTGTTCACCGGGCGGTTCCGGCGCCACAGCTTGTAGAGCAGCGGCCAGATGAGGATGAGCGCCACGATGATGTAAATCACGACGGCGATCGGCTCGCTCCAGAGGCCGGCCGGATCGCCTGCGGAGAGCTGCAGCGTCTGCCGGAGCTGCTTTTCCAGGCGCGGTCCAAGGATCACGCCAAGGACCAGCGGGAGCACGGGAAGCCCGAAGCGCCGCATCATGAATCCGAGGGCACCAACCACCAGCAGGATCGCCAGGTCAAACGCCTGCAGGTTCACCGAATAGGCGCCCAGCGTGGCGAAGAACAGGATCCCCGCGTAGAGGTAGGGCCGGGGGAGCTGCAGGAGCTTGGCCCATACCGGTGCCAGCGGAAGGTTAATGATCAGCAGCAGGAAGTTGCCAATGAAGAGGCTGGCAATCAGGGCCCACACCAGCGGTCCCTCGGTCGCGAACAGCTGCGGACCGGGCTGGATGCCATAGGAGGTGAACGCCGCCAGCATCACGGCCGCCGTTGCGTTGGTGGGCAACCCCAATGCGAGCATAGGGGTCAGTGTGCCCGCCGCTGCGGCGTTGTTGGCCGCTTCCGGACCGGCGACGCCCTCGATGGCACCCTTGCCGAACTCTTCAGGGTGCTTGGTGAGGCGCTTCTCCGTGACGTAGGAGAGGAATGTGGGGATCTCGGCGCCGCCGGCGGGGAGTGCGCCGAAAGGGAAACCGAGAGCCGTTCCCCGAAGCCAGGGCTTCCAGGACCGCTTCCAGTCCTCTTTGCCCATCCACGGCTGTCCCACCGGAATGATCTGCATGGGGGTCCGGCGCAGGTGCGCCGCAACCCAGAGGGCTTCACCCACGGCAAAGATCGCCACGGCCACCACCACGATGTCCAGGCCGTCAGCCAGGAGCGGTTGGCCAAACGTCAGCCGGCGCTGGCCTGTGACGGCGTCCATGCCCACCAGGCCGATCGCGAGTCCGAGTCCCAGGGACGCGAAGCCGCGGAGGCGGGATGATCCCAGGACGGCTGTGACGGCGAGGAGTGCCAGGACCATGATGGCCATGTAACTGGGTGCGCCCAGGCTGACGGCGAACTTCACCACGATCGGTGCGCAGACGGCGAGGAGGGCCGTGCCGATGGTGCCGGCAACGAACGAGCCGATCGCCGCCGTCGCCAGCGCCTGTGCCGCGCGTCCCGCTTTGGCCATCTTGTTGCCTTCGATGGCGGTCACCACTGACGACGATTCGCCCGGCGTATTAAGCAGGATGGAGGTGGTGGAGCCGCCGTACATGCCGCCGTAGTAGATGCCGGCGAACATGATGAACGCGCTGGTGGGTTCCAGGGCGTAGGTGACCGGGAGCAGCAGCGCAACTGTCATAGCCGGGCCCAGGCCGGGCAGCACGCCGACGGCGGTACCCAACACCACGCCGATCACGGCGTAGAGGAAATTCATGGGGGTCAGGGCGGTGGCGAAACCGTCCATGAGGGAGGAAAAGACATCCATCAGAGAATCCCTTCCAGGAGCCCGGCCGGCAGGGCAATGCCAAGGCCAAGGTAGAAGCCGTAAAACGTGAGCAGGGACAGGGCCACGGCGATCAGACCGTCGCGGACGTAGTGCCGGCTGCCGAGCGCCAGAAGGCTGCCCCAGAACAGGACGGTTCCGGAAATCACCCAGCCCGCCCAGTCGATCAGCAGGATGTTGGCGATGAAGACGCCGGCCAGCGGCAGGACGGTCTTCCAGTCCGCGGGGTGCGTGAGGTCCACGTCCTCGCCGCCTTCAGCTTCACCCTGGCCGCCGCGGATGACATTGATGGCCAGGAGCACGGCGCAGACCAGCAGCAGGCCGGCGACGATGAAGGGAATGGTCTTGGGTCCCACCGGATCAGACTTGGAGTAGGGCGTTACCAGGCCGATGGCGTCCACCAGGACCACTACCCCGACCGCTCCGAGCAGGAGGGAAACCCCCAGCTCGGAGCGGCCTTTGAGCCTGGCGGCCAAAGAAGGTGAGGAACTCACGCCAGCCCAAGCTTCGTAAGGACGTCGGCCACCCGCTTGTCCTGCTCTGCCAGGAAGGTAGTGAACTTGTCGCCGGTGATGAAGGCATCGGTCCAGCTGTGCGTCTTGAGGGCTTCCTTCCACGCGGCGCTGCTGTGCATCTTCTCGATGGCGCTGATCAGCTTGGCCTTGTCGGCGTCGCTGATTCCGGGAGGCGCCACCAAGCCACGCCAGTTGCTGAACACCAGGTCAATATTGGATTCCTTCAGCGTGGGGGCATCCACTCCGTCGAGGCGCTTCTCGCCACTGGTCGCCAGGACGCGGACCTCACCGGATTCGATCTGCTTGAGGTACTCGCCGGCGCCGGAAGCTGCGAAGCCCACTTTGTTGCCCAGAATGGCCGGGAGCAAGTCACCGCCGCCGTCGTAGGACACGAAGTTCACCTTGGTGGCATCGATGCCCACAGCTCCGGCGAGCTGCATGGGCAGCAGGTGGTCCGGGCCGCCGGGGGAGGAGCCGCCGCCGACGCTGATGGAACCCGGGTTGGCCTTCCAGGCGGTGACCAGGTCACCGATGGTCTTGTACGGCGAGTTCTTGTTGACCATGATGGCGCCGGGCTCTTCGATGAGCTTGGCCAGCGGGGTGGTGTCCGTCAGCTTTGACTCGGACTTGTTGGTGTAGCTCGCCCCCACGACGCCCAGGCCCATCAGCATGGCCAGGTCTCCGTTGCCCTTTTCGTTGACCACGCGGGCCAGCCCCACGGTTCCGCCTGCACCGGCCAGGTTGAAGACCTCGGTGTTGGTGGCGATCTTCTGGTCGTCGAGGACCTTCGCGGCAACGCGGGCGGTGGTGTCGTAGCCGCCGCCGGGGGTGTTGGGGACCATGATCTGCAGTCCCGTCACCGGACCGGCGGCACTGCCGGAGGAGGCGGCGTCGGTAGAGCTTTTTCCGGTGGCACCGCAGCCGGTGGCCATCAGGGCGATGCCGGCAGCGACGGCGGCGATTCGCAATGCGCGGATCTGGCGCATGGTGTTCCTCTTCTCGATAAAAACTGTTCAGCAAAACTGACTGGTGAACTGATGCTAGGTGCCGGGGTGACCGGCATCACGCTTGTGTACGAAGAGAAAGTTAAGTTCATTGCGTTCACGTTTCCGGCGTCCCACCGGACTCTACTTGGCAGCGGTCCCGGGTCGCAGCAGAAGGAGTATGTCCCGGTACGGTGGGGTAGGACCACACCACACCAGAGGAAAGAACCACAGTGTCTCGACGAAGAGGAATGTCCCTCGCTGGGCAGTACCTGGTGCTTCAGTTGCTGATCGTCCTGGCTGTCCTGGTGGCCGTTGTGGCGATTTCGCTGGCACAGTCGGCCGCCACCTTCGAACGGATCGAAGGCCGCCGGGCGCAGTCCGCCGCCGAGGCCCTGGGCAACAACCCCGCGGTGCGTGAACTGCTGCCCTCGGCCGAGCCGCGTGGCAGCTCCGCCCTGGCCGCCGTTGCGGAGTCGGTCCGGACCGTCTCGGGCTCATCCCAGGTGGCGCTGGCCCAGCTTGACCGCACGGTGGTGGCCTCGTCCGATCCCAACATCCTGGGCCAGCCGCTGGAACTGGGCGCCAGCCGGGTCATGGAAGGCCGTGCCTGGACGGGCCCGGTGGGCGGCTCCGGCGCGCAGTCCCTCTCAGCACATGTGCCGGTCCTCAACGATGACGGGAAAATGATCGGCATCGCCTCCATCAGCAGGACCTATCCGTCGGTCGTCGAGAGGCTGGGCGACGCCGTGCCCAACCTCCTGACGTATCTGGGTGTTGCCAGTGTGCTGGGAGTGGCCGGATCTCTGCTGCTGTCCCGCAGGGTCAAGCGGCAGACGCTCGGGATGGAACCGAGCGAAATCACCGGGCTCGTGGAAAACCGTGAGGCCATGCTCCATGGGTTGAAGGAGGGAGTGGTGGCCCTCGATCCTCACCACCGCGTCACCGTGGCCAACCACAGCGCCCGCCAGCTGCTTGGGCTGCCGGCCGATTGCGTCGGAAAGGATCTGGCGGCGCTCGCGGTGGATCCCGCGTTGAAGGATGTGCTCACCCAGGAGCAGCCGGATCCGGACCGGCTGGTGCTGGTGGGGGAACGGCTTGTGGTCCTGAACCGCGTGCCCATTTGGTCCCGTGGCCGGGAAATCGGTACGGTCACCACCCTGCGTGACCGCACGGAGCTGTCGTCGCTGGAACGGGAGCTGGGCGCCACCCGGACGGCCACGGACACCTTGCGGGCGCAGGCTCATGAATTCGCCAACCAGCTGCACGTGATTTCGGGCCTGATCCAGATCGGCGAGTACGATTCCGTGGTGCAGTTCGTCAATGGCGCCACCCTGGACCGGACCCGGCTCAACGATGAGGTAACCAGCCGCATCGGGGACCCGGCGCTCGCAGCGCTCCTGATCGCCAAGTCAAGCCTGGCCACCGAACGCGGGGTCACCCTGCAACTGGACCCGGAATCCGGGCTGGAGCGTGTTGATGATGAGCTTTCCAGGGACCTGACCACCGTCGTCGGGAACCTCGTGGACAACGCGTTCGACGCCGTCAGCGGGCTTCCGGAGGCAAGGGTGAGGGTGCTCGTTGAGGATACGGGCGACGGCGTCACGGTCACCGTCAGGGATACCGGCCCCGGCGTCGCCGGAGATGCGGGGGAGATCTTCCGGCAGGGTTTCACCACCAAGGAGCCCGGCCCCGGCGGGGGCAGGGGCTTCGGCCTGGCGCTCTCCCGCGTGGT
>DASSIA010000324.1:0-9111 GCA_035692345.1 Arthrobacter sp.
GGGGACAGCCAGCAGCACCGGCGGCTTGTTAGCAGGAGGACTTGTAGACGTACTTAGCGCCCTCACCGCTGATGTTGTCAGCAGTGATCTGCTTGAACCCGGTCTGGATCTGCTTCTGGGTGGCATCACCCTTGATGGCCTTGATGGCCTGCTCGACGCCCTGGGTACCGATGGAGGCCGGTTCCTGGGCGATCAGGGCCTGGACCACGCCGTCCTTGAGCTGCTTGACCTGTGCCGGGCCGGCGTCGAAGCCGACGATCTTGACCTGGTTCTGCTTTCCGGCCTGGCGGACACCGGTGGCGGTGCCTTCGGCTGCGAACGTGTTCGCTGCGAAGACTCCGACGATGTCGGGGTCCTTGGCCAGGGCGGCGGAGACCAGCTTGGCGGCTTCGGCCGGGTCGTTATGGCTGTACTGCACGCCCAGATACTGGAAGGATGAATCGGCTTTGGCGCCTTCCTCGAAGCCGGCCACCCGGGCATCGGCGGTCGAGACCCCGGGGTCGGTGGAGATCACGAGCACCTTGCCGCCCTTGGGGTTGAGCCCCTTGATGGCCTTGAAGGCTTCCAGGCCGCCGCCTTTGTTGTCCGAGGAGATCGCAGACGAGGCGAAGGACGGGTCCTGGACTGTGGTGTCGACCAGGATGACCTTGATCCCGGCTGCTGTTGCTGCCTTCAGGGGTGCCTGCATGGCTGCCACGTCCGTGGGTGCGACGAGGATAGCGTCCGGGTGGGAGGCCACCACCGAGTCGACAATCGGCTTCTGGAGGGTCGGGTCGAACTTTGCCGGACCCTGGGTGTTCACCGTTGCGCCCGCTGACTTGGCGGCGGATTCGATGCCGCATTGCATGCTGACGTAGAACTCATCGCCGGCAACACCCTGGATGAAGGCGATCTTGGGCGCGGAGCCCGCCGAGGCACTGGTGGGGGTTGTTCCCCCGGCGCAGGCTGTCAGGGAGGCCGTGGCAAGGACGCCGGCCGCGAACAGGGTGATCTGGGGAGTGCTTAGCTTCATTGTGTAGCTCCTCAATTGGTTGGGTTTGGGGTGTTCTGGTGGAAAATCAGCGGGGTCCTCTGCCGAAAAGCTTCTTTTTGCCGGCGTCCTTGGCCGAGTGGCCCCGGGCGGCTGCTGCGCGCCGGCGCTGGTCGATATACACCGCGGCGACGAGAACGGCGCCGACGGCGACCTGCTGCCAGAAGGGCTGGATGCCGACGATGACGAATCCGTTCTGCAGCACCGCGGGGATGAAGAGGCCGACGACGGTTCCGAAGATGGTGCCGACGCCGCCGAAGAGTGAGGTTCCGCCGATTACGACGGCGGCAATGACGTTCAGGTTGGTCGCGGACTGGCCGGCGATGGCGGTGGTGCCGTACTGGGAGAGGGACAGGATGCCTGCCACGCCGGCGAGTCCTCCCGAGAGGGCGTAGATGGAGATGAGCTGCCGGTCGACTTTGACGCCTACCCGGCGGGCTGATTCTTCGTTGGATCCCACGGCGAAGGTGTAGAGGCCGAATCGGGTTTTGTGCAGCACGATCCCGAAGATCAGGATCAGAATCATCGCGATGACCGAGATCGTCGGCAGCGTGGTGCCGGGGAGGTTGCCGTAGCCGATGGTGTCCTGGAGGACGGCGGGGACTTCGCGGATGTCCACACCGCCGGTGATGACCTGGGCCAGCCCGAGGGCTCCTCCAAGCGTTCCGAGTGTGACGATCAGCGGGGGCACCTTGGCTTTGGCGATGAGGATCCCGTTGAGAAGACCCCATGCAAGGCCGCAGGCGACGGAAACGAGGATTCCGACGAACGCCGTCGCCCACCCGGAGTCGCCCATGGCCTGCATGACCTTGGCGGCGACGACGCCGGAGAAGACAAGGTTGGATCCGATGGACAGGTCGATGCCAGAGGTGACGATGACGAACGTCATCCCGATTCCCAGGACGCCGAGGATGGAGACGTTCTGGATAATCTGGCGGATGTTGGCCCAGGCGGGGAAGATGCCCGGTGCGAGTGCTGCGAAGATCAGGAAGATCACGAACAGGACCAGCAGGATCTGAAAGGACTGCACCTGCAGGACCTGGCGCAGCGAGCGTGCGCGGGTGAACACACTCCCGGTTCCGGCCGTGCGGGGGGCTGCTTCGGTGGTGGTCATGATTGTGCTCCATCAAGTGCGCCGGTCATCGCGCCGACTAGTTCTTCGATCGTGGTTTTCTTTGCCTCATAGGTGGCCACACGGCGTCCGAGCCGGAGGACCTGGACACGGTCGGCGACGTCGATCACGTGCGGCATCGAGTGGCTGATGAAGACCACGCCGACGCCTTTGTCCCGGATCCGGCGGATCGTTTCGAGTACGTTCTTCGTCTGCACGACGCCCAGGGCGGCGGTCGGTTCGTCCAGGAAGATGACGCCCTTGGCCCAGGCGACGGCCCGGGCGATCGCGATCGCCTGTTTCTGTCCGCCGGACATGCTGCCCACCGGATCGTCAAGACTGCGCACGGTTGCCCCGAGCTCATCAAACGCATCCCGGGATTTTTTCCGCATGGTTCTGTTGTCCATGAAGCCCAACCGGCCCTGAAAGCCGGGCTTGAGGATTTCGCGGCCGAGGAACATGTTCTGGGCGGCGTTCAGGTGCGGGGCGAGGGCCAGATCCTGGTAGACGGTCTCGATGCCCAGGCTGCTGGCCTGGTTCGGGGAGGTGAGCTCGACCTCCCCGCCAGCGAAGAGGATCTGGCCCGAGTCCAGGGCGAGGTTTCCCGACAGGGCCTTGACCAAGGTTGATTTTCCGGCGCCGTTATCGCCGATGAGTGCAACGACTTCGCCGGCATTTACCTCGAAGTCGGCGCCATCCAGGGCGCGCACGTTGCCGAAGCTGCGGGTCAGGCCGCGGGCTTCAAGAACCGGGATGGTAGTCATGGTCTAACACCTGTCAGCTGGTAGGGGACGGTTATCGCGTTCCCGGCCTGCCGGCCGGAGACACTTCGTTGTGTTGTCACTTCTGTGTTCCTTTGATTCACGCTTGCGCGGGGGTTTCGGGCCGTTCGTGGCCGCTCAGATTGATGATGAGGTCCGCCCGTACCCGGGTCCCCTCTACGACGTCGGCGTTGCGTTGGTCACTGCCTGTTGCCCAAGCAGCTGCTTCTGCGTGCGGCTTTCCGAAGGCTTCGTGGCGCCGCACCAGCCGGGACTGCCGCTCGGCTTCGCTGACGTCCAGGTACCAGACCTCATCGATCTGCTCCCTGCTCTCCAGCCAGCCTTCGGCGTCCAGGAGAAGGTAGTTACCTTCGGTGATGACCAGCGGCACCGCCCGGGCCACCGGTACCGCACTGCCGATGGACTCCTCCAAGCCGCGGTCGAACACCGGGGCATAGACCACCGGTTCCCGATTGGTCTTGAGCCGGTGCAGCAGGTTCGCGTAACCCCACGGATCAAACGTGTCCGGGGCGCCCTTGCGCTCCCGCGAGCCGTGGGCGGCAAGGACCTGGTTGGCCAGGTGGAAGGCATCCATCCCGACCCGGGCCGCCTGGCCGCCCAGGGCCTCGGCGATAGCCTGTGCCACCGTGGACTTTCCGGCACCGGGCGCCCCCGTGATTCCCAGGATGCGCCGGGTTCCGCCGGCAGCCAGGGAGCGGGCCCGTTCCACCAGCTCATCCAGCGTGCAGCTCAGCTGCTCGGCTCCCCGGACGGGTGTCAAGGTCCGATCGTCAGTGGTGTTCATCACTGTCTCCTCCGTTGGTCATGCCACGGTGAAGAAGCTCTGCTGCTACACCGTTGAAGCGCTGCCTGAATCAAATGCGCGAGGTCTGAAACGGGGACCCGGACTTACTCCTGGAGGGTCCCGTTGTGACCTGACTTACAACAATGTGGCAGATGCATGTCATCGGTGTCAAGGAAAATTTGAAAAGTAATGTCATCGATGTCATCTGGTGCTTGAGGTTGCGGCAAGCGTCGGGCACAATGGAAGATGCGAGTGATTGTCACCGATGACATTTTCAGCTGGGGCGTTGTTCCAGCTTTCGTACGGCAGGGCCTGTAGGGTGTGGCCAGCGAACAATGAAGGAGCCTGAACCGTGACTACGATGCAGGATGTGGCCACGCGCGCCGGCGTGAGTGCCAAGACGGTTTCCAGGGTTTTTAACGATGACCCTCACGTCACCGACGACACGCGGGAACGCGTGCAGTTGGCTATGCGCGAACTCAGGTACGTGCCGAACATGCTGGCGCGCACCTTCCGCGAGGGCAAGTCGGCGGTAATCGGTATCGCAGTGCCCGACGTCGCTGACCCCTTCTTCGCCGCCGTCACGAAGGGAATTGAACTGACGGCACGCGAACACGACATGGCGATAGTCGTTACCAGCCTGGGGGATGACCCGTCCTTGGAGCAGAGCATCATTGAAACGACGGTCCGCCGCCAGATCGACGGACTCATTATTGCCCCGATCACCGCCGATCAGTCCTATCTCGCCCGCTGGCAGGACAGTTTTCCTATCGTGTTCATTGACCGCGCGCCCTCGAAGCTTAACGCCGACTACTTCGTCGAAGATGACTTCGGCGGAGGGTTCGAAGCAACGCAGCACCTTATTGCGCACGGGCACCGCCGGATCGCCATTGTCGGGGACTCAACGGAGGTCCCCACTACGAGGCTGCGCCTGGAGGGGTACCTCGCCGCCCTGGACAGCGCCGGCCTTCGAAACGACGAGGAACTGGTTGCGCTCGGTTCGCGCGACGCAGATGCTGCGGCCCGGGTCTGCAAGAACCTGCTGGCACTGCCCGATGCGCCCACAGCCATTTTCTCCTCCAACGCCCGGTTTTCAATCGGCGTTTTTCCAGCCCTTCAGGCATTGAACAGAACCGACATTGCGCTCATCAGCTTTGGGGACTTCCCTATGGCCGATGTTCTCCAACCCTCGGTGTCAGTCATCGACCAGGACCCCCGGCACGTCGGACGGGTCGCCGCCGAACGCGTCCTTGCCCGGATTGCAACGCCCGCCAAGAAATTCCGCCGGAAGAATGTCCTCCCCGTCACTCTGATCGAACGCCAATCGTGCCAGTCGGTCCCTGCCATGTCCATGCTTGTGGCCGGACCGTAAGATCCCAGCAGCGGGGTCACCGCCTTGGCGCACTAACGGCCGGCAGGCGGAGCACAACCTCGGGGAGTACCGTGGGCCCGTTCGGTCGCACTAATCAAACGAATTCGCCGGACTCACAGACTCCCGGAGTTCAAAAAGATAGAGACTTTCGTTCATCTCCTGCCCGGAGCGACGCAAACCGCAAACTGGGCCATATGCGCCATCTGACTCTGACCACGGGTTATCTCACCAGGGTGTCCCGGCGTATTCCCTTTTTTCTAGATTGATCCAGCAGAATCGGCACGAAGGGTCAAGCCTGCAGATGCGTCCCAGCCCCCTGAAGAAGACAAGTCACGAGGAACTCCGCGCTCTGATTGAGTTCGCGAAAGGTGCGCTTGTTCCGGATGGGTTTGGATTCCTGGATCGCTTCGGGAAAGTGGATAGCAGCCGCTCTCCTGCGTGCTTCGTGACTGCCCGGATGACCTATTGCTTCAGTATCGCCTCCTTGCTGGAGGTGCCGGATGTAATCCGCTATGCGGCGCACGGCGTTGCATGCCTATCAGACCAGTTCTGGGATGCAACATTTGGAGGCTATTTGAGTTCTCTTGATGGAATGCCGTCCTCGCAACGGAAGCGTGCGTACGATACATGCTTCGTCGCACTGGCGGCTTCCGCTGCCGCCACGGCCGGCATCCCCGGCGCTGAGGAGTTGACGGCGAAGGTCTCCGACGTGCTACAGAACAGATTCTGGTCGAATGAAGCCGGTGCCCTCTTCGAATCCTGGGATCGAGAGTTTGCCGAACCCGAGCCGTATTGGGGCGCCAACGCCAATATGCACGGGCTCGAGTCGATCCTCGCACTCTATGGACACACACGAAACCCGGGTTGGAGAGATCGTGCCCTGCGGATCGCGGAGACTTTCATCAATGTGCGCGCCCGTTCGGCGAAGTGGTGGCTTAACGAACACTACGGGCAGGACTGGACGCCGCTGCCCGACTTCAATGTTGATACTCCTGACGATGAATTTCACCCCTACGGAATGACGATCGGCCACCTGTTCGAATGGAGCCGCCTCCTGCTCGAGCTTGAGTCAACATTTGAACTGCCCCCGTCGTGGCTGAGGGAAGCAGCCTCCGGCCTCTACGAAACGGCTGTGAAATATGGATGGTCCGTGGACGATAGGGAGGGCTTCGTGTACACCGTAGCGTGGGATGGCAGACCCGTCATTCGAGACCGCCCCCACTGGGTGACCGCGGAAGCGATTTCCGCCGCCGCAACGTGGACCAACCTCACACGCAACCCGCGATACGCGAACCAGCTTCAAACATGGACCACGTACGCACAAAACCATTTTGTCGACACCGAACACGGCAGTTGGCACCACTTGCTCGACACGGACAACCGCCCGAGCTACACAATGTGGTCCGGAAAACCAGACATCTACCACGTGCTCCAATCCATCCTCCTGCCTGATCTACCCGTTGCTGAGAGCACTACCCGCGCCATCATCACAGGCCCAAACAGAACCTAGACATTCGTAGATGACTGATGACTCCTTAGCCCAAAAATCGGCCTATTTCGGTTGAGAACACAACGCCGATATCACCAAGCGTCCTTGCTCGTCAGGACCAGCGGGAGTGTCATTATTCAGACTCCCGGAGGATCCGTGACCGCCTGGCTACCTCGAGGAGGCCGTTGCACGGGAGGAACTACGCGATGACGTTGCCGCTGCCGAGTCATCGACATGCTGTTCCTCGGACTCCGGCGCTCCTGAACGGGCTTTATGTCGAACCTGCGGTACGAAACCCGCAGCCGCGGCCCGAGAACCCCTTACTGACGGGTACCCGAATCCGTCCCGAAACGCGCTGCTTCTGATACGCCGCTGTGAAGGGCACGAGTGCTGACGGCGCGAGCCGTTCCACTACGTCCCGGCCTGCCGGCAGGAAAGAAACGGGCCTCGCTGCGCTCGGACGACCCAAGCATTTTTCTTTTCCTTTTTTGCTGCTGTCCTTATGGTGTTGACGGCGTCCGCTCCACCCTGTCTAATACGAAAGTAAGGTTCGTCAGGCTAATACGAAAGTAAGGTTCGTCAGGCTGCGGCGGTCGGGGTGATGGTGACGTTGAAGCCGAGGCTGTTGAGTTTTTTGATGGCGTTGTTCTTGGCTTTGATCGGGTCCAGACGGGTGAAGTGGTCGGCGCCGGGGTCGGCGTAGCATTCGCCGTCGGCGAGCATGTGCCAGATGGCGTTGATGATGGAGTGTTCGAGGGCCACGATGGCTTTCATGGGGCCGCGGCGGGCGGCGACGCGCCAGTATTTTGCGGCGAGGTAGGTGTCCTTGCTCCGGGAAGCGGACAGGGCCGCGATGCCCAGGGCGCCTTTGAGATATTTGTTGCCGGGCAGGATGTGGGCTGACTTGATCCGTCCGGCGGATTCATTGGCGCCGGGACAGACTCCGGTCCAGGAAGCGAGCCGGCCGGGTGTTTCGAAGCGGGACATGTCCGCGCCGGTTTCGGCAATGATCACGTCGGCGACTTTGAGTGAGACTCCGGGGATGGTGGCCAGGAATTCCCTGGCGGCACGAAAGGGCTCCATCGCTTCCTCGATCCGTCCGGTGAGCGCGTCGATGATGCGGGACTGGGTATCGATCTGGTCCAGATGCAACCGGGCCATGAACGCGTGGTGGCTTTTGAAGCGGCCGGTGAGGGCCTCCACGAGCTCGGGGATTCTGGAGCGGAGCGTGCCTTTGGCGAGGCCGGCGAGGACCTCCGGGTCGCGTTCACCGCTGACAAGGGCTTCGAGCATCGCCCGGGACGAAACACCAGTGAGGTCCGAGACCACGGAGGATAGCTTGATCCCGGAGCCTTCCAGGAACTTCTCCAGGCGCTGGATCTCCCGGGTCCGGTCACGGGTGGCAATGGCCCGGGCCCTGGTCAGGTCCCGCAGTTCACGGATCGGTTCGGGCGGGACGAACGAGGCCCGAAGCAACCCGTGCGCGCCCAGCTGCGCTAGCCAGGCCGCGTCAGAGACATCAGTTTTGCGGCCCGGGATATTCCTTGCGGCCTTGGCGTTGACCAGCATCACCGGCAGCGTTTCTTCGAGGAGATAGAAGAAGGGTTTCCAGTAATCGCTCGTGGCTTCCATGACGACCGTGGTGACGTGCTCGCGTTCCAGGAAGTCCCTCAGGGCAAGGATCTGGCCTGTGGTCGCGCCCCACGTTGTGACCGTGGAGGTGTAGGTTCCGGTCCGCTGCCCGGGCAGCCGGAGACAGACCTTCGCGTCGCGCTTGGAAATATCCAAACCGGCAGCCCGCCCGTGCACGATATCCATGACAGTTCCTCCTGACACCTTGACCTTGGCCATCTGGTGTCTGCCGCGGGGAGGACAGGGAAAACAGAGGAATCTAACACTCGTGCTCCAAAGGCAACAATCCACGGTTCCCGTGGAAGCCCTCCGCGCCACGCTAGCCCACAGGCTCAACCACAGCACCACAGACGGACCGGCGTCCACCGTGGCAGACACTTCCATGATCCGCCCGAAACCTCATCCGCGGCCAGAGCCCGGGGCGGGGCAACCGCATACTTTCTCCCACCACGGCGCGTCAGCGACGCTGGACCGCTAGCCCCTCCGTCCCTCCGGGGCCTGCGGCGCAGGAATTTCCCTGCGGCGCTCCTTCGTCGCTGATTTCCTTCGGGAATTTCCCACACCTTGCCCTCACGGGTAGACAGGGCTCCGTCGGCCGCCGAGCAAGCGAGCTTGCCAGCAACCAAAAAACAACGGGGGAGAGGGGACGCTGGCCGGTCACCATTGGTCGCCCCACTCGCCCAACTTCTCGGCAAAGAAGGAGCAACACCACATGAACACCACGCCCACACTCGAAATGATCGACCCGACAACGCTGACCGTTGATATCAACGTCCGCAAGGACGCCGCCCTGACCGCTGACTTCATCGCCAGCATCAAGGAACACGGTGTGATGGAACCCGTGATCGCCCACCGCAAGGACGACGGCACGGTCCATGTCCTGATGGGACAGCGCCGCACCCGCGCGGCCG
>DASSIA010000325.1:0-8385 GCA_035692345.1 Arthrobacter sp.
GTCCTCCGGAACGGGGACGTGCTGCTGGCCAACGGCACAGCAGCCGGCCTGGGCGCTGCCATGTACATCGGCCTCTCGATCTCCAGCCTGATCGCCCAGGCACCCACGTCCACCGGCTATGGAATTGCGCTTCCCCTGCTCTGGGCCGGTTTCGTGATGTTCCCGCTCTCGGTGGGAAGCTTCAGCGCCAACCGCCTGGTGCGCCGCCTGTCGCGACGGATCCGCCTCACGGCCCTTCTGCCGATCGGCGCCGGCATAATGGCCGCAGCCGGAATGCTGCTCTGGCTGGCCCACACCGAGCTCTGGGAAATTCTGGTCGGGATGCTGGTGCTGGGTGTTGGCATGGGAACGAGCTACGCCGCCATGCCTGCGCTCATTGCCCGCAGCGTGGCCACCGCAGAACTGGGCAGTTCCGTGAGCTTCAACCAGGTGCTGCGCACGGTGGGAAGTTCCTTCGGTACCGCCGTGGCGGGAGCAGTCCTCGCGGCGCACATGTCTCCGGATCTTCACCCCGATGGCGCCGGGATCAGTACCACGCTCGGGATCGGGGCCGTCCTTTGCGCGGTGGTGTTCATCGCACTGCTCCTCCACACTTTCGTCTCGCGTCCACTCCGGGAACGCGAAAAGCAGAACGCCCGGGCAGCCGGGACGCGGTAGCGAGCCATGCACGGGGGCCCGCTCCTGGACGCCCCCATCGGCGCGAGAAACAGGCCCATAGTGTGCAACGCTGGTTGCATGGATCTGGAGGTATCGCCCGCGCTCACCATTCCGGCGTCGGAACTGCGCTGGCGGTTCTCGCGTTCGTCCGGACCTGGCGGCCAACACGTCAACACCACGGACACCCGCGCCGAGGTCTCTTGGAACATCGCCGGTTCGGCGGCACTTTCGGACGACCAGCGGCTGCTGCTGCTCGCACGTCTCGAACGGCGGCTCGTCGCCGGGGTGATCTCCGTAAATGCCTCTGAGCATCGCTCACAGCTGCGCAACCGCGAGATCGCCCTCGCCAAGCTCGCCGACCTCCTACGGGAAGGACTTGCACCCGAAGGTCCCCGCCGCCGGGCAACCAAACCCACGCGCGGCTCGGCCCGCCGGCATCTTGTCGCCAAGGTGCAGCGGTCGGCGACGAAACAGCAACGACGGCGGCCCTCCCCCGAGTAGCGCCGCTGACTCCATTAAAAATGCGCCGGAAATCCCCCGCCACCGTGCAGGACTGCACTAGCGTAGCCACCAAGGGATCAGGCATTTGTCCTGATGCCCCAGGATCCGCGGTGATGGTTCCGCGGGTTGGTGACTGCAGTTTCGTTCAAGCAAAGGATGATCATGGCCGTTTCAATTGAGCTGGGCAAGAAACTCGACAAGGACTACGAGAACAAGAGCCTGGAAGAAGTCCTCAACGCCCCGCCGTCCGCTCTGGCCGGCCTCACGGAGAAGCACGACGAAATCCTCGCGGGCATGGGAATCAAGACACTCCGCGATCTCGGCAGCAACAAGTACTTTGCCACCGCTGGCGTCCTGGTGGCCCTGTCCAAACACGTCGACTGAGCACCCACATACGTTAAGAAAGGTCCGGCCAGGTGAGAACACCGGCCGGACCTTTCTGGTTTGGGCAACTGCCCGACGGCGGCGGTGCGGCCTTTGTGGTTACCCGCTGACCGGGCTCGTCCCGTTGAAAACCGGTGGCCGCTTCTCCTGGAACGCGCGGAAGCCTTCGGCGTAGTCCTCGCTCCTGCAGAGCCTGGCCTGCTCGGCGTTTTCTTCGGCCATGGCCTCCCACATGCCCAGCCGCTGGTCGCGGATGTGGGCCACCAGCTCCTTGCTCGCCGTGAAGGCGCCCGTGGCACCGGTGGCAACCTTGGACACAATTGCGCGGGTGGTGTCCAGGAGCTCGGCCGCGGGCATGGCCCTGCTGAACATGCCCTGCGCCACGGCCTCAGCCCCGGACATCAGTTCCGCCGTGTAGATCAGGTCCAGGGTCCGGTGCATGCCCAGCCGCTCGGTGAAGTACCAGTGCCCGCCCGAATCCAGCGTGGCCCCCAGTTTCGCGAACGGCGAGCCGAACTTCGCGTTCTCCGCCACGTACACCACGTCCGTCGCCAGGAGCAGTCCCAGCCCCACACCCAGGCAGGCGCCCTGCGCCGCGGCGAAGGTCGGCGCCGGGAACGCGCTCATCTTCTTCAGCAGCGGCTGGACGAGCCCGCCCAGGTAAGCCTCGGCGTCGTCCGTCTCCGGCGTTACGTCCGAAATGTCCCGGCCCGCGCAGAAGGCGCGGCCCTCCCCCCTGAGCAGCAGGGCCCGCACCTCACCGCGCGAGGCGGCGGCAGCGGCGTCGTCGTACGCCTGGGACAACTCGGCGAGCGCCTGCTCGTCAAGGGAGTTCAGCTTGTACGGCGCGTCCAGGACCACTTCGGCGATGCTGTTGGCGATGGAGAGGGAGATCAATGAGTCCTTCTTTCTGGGTTTCGACGATTTCGACACGCTCAATCGCCGAGGGGTTTCGACAAGCTCAACCACCGGACGTTAGACGTCGAAGTCGACGGTTACTTCTTTGCTGGTGGGGTGCGACTGGCAGGTCAGGACGTACCCCTTGTCCAGCTCATCCTGCTCCAGCGCGTAGTTCTCGTCCATGGTCACGGTGCCGGTGACCAGTTTGGCGCGGCAGGTTCCGCAGACTCCTCCGGCGCACGCGAACGGGACGTCGGGGCGGACCCGCAGCGCGGCGTTGAGGATGGATTCGCGGGCGTGCGTGGGGCTGGCCACCTCGCCCTGGAGCCCATCCAGCTTAAACGTGATCCTGAACGTCTCCTTGGACTCGTCCACCACCACGGGCCGGCCGGCGTTGCCCTCCGGGCGGTCCGGTTTGCCTGACGTGAACAGCTCGAACCGGACCTGCTCCGGCTTCACGCCGCGCGCAGCAAGTGTGTCCCGGCACAGCTGCACCAGCTCAAACGGCCCGCACAGGAACCACTCGTCCACATCATCGGCGTGGATGGCGGTGCCCAGGAGCTGCTGCAGCTTCTCCGCGTCGATCCGGCCGCTGAGCAGGGGCGCGATGCGCTGCTCGCGGGACAGTACGTGGTGGATGGCCAGGCGCTGCGGGTACTTGTCCTTCAGGTCCGCGAGTTCTTCCAGGAACATCACGTCCATGGCGGCCTTGTTGGCGTAGATCAGGTCAAAGCGGGTCCCCGGATTGGCGGCCAGCAAGGTGCGCGCGATCGCAATCACCGGGGTGATGCCCGAACCCGCCGCGATGGCAACGAAGGTGCCCGCTTCCCCTGCGAGCTCGCCTGCCATCTCTTCGGGGCGGTTCATGGAGTCCATGACATTCCGGTCCACCGTTGTGCCGTCCCGGCCGTGCTTGGACACAAATGCGCCCATGGGGCTCATGACCTCCAGCGTGTCCCCGGCTTTGAGCTCGGCATTTGCCCACGTGGAAAACAGGCCGCCCAGGTCCCGCTTTACGGCCACCCTGATCTCGCTGGTGCCGTCGGGAAACGTGCGCGGTTCCGCGCAGATGGAGTAGCTGCGCCGGATCTCGTGCGGCTCGCCGCTCTCATCCTGCAGCGTCGTCCGCAGTGCCACGTACTGGCCGGGCAGGTAGTCGAACTGGCCGGCCAGCTCAATGGGCACTCCGAACGTAACCTCGATGGCGTCCTCGGTCAGCCGGCGCACCTCATTGACGGCGAGGGTGTGAAAAGTCGGACGACGGCGGCCGGCGGCCTGCGCCGATTCGGCGGCGGTTTGGCGGACAACAGGCATAAGGGCTTCCTTACAGGACTTTGAAGTAGTCGAACGGTTCCAGGCAGTCCTTGCAGACGTACAGCGCCTTGCAGGACGTGGACCCGAAGCGGGTGAGTTCCTTGGTGTTCAGGGACGAGCACTGCGGGCATTTCACGGCCATAGTGAGGCGGATGGGGCCGTGGTGGCCTCCTGCGGCTGCCCTGCCCGACGGCGGCGCGATGCCGTACTCCTGCAGCTTGGCCTTCCCGGCGTCGGTCATCCAGTCCGTGGTCCACGCCGGCGCAAGCACCAGGTTTACGTCAACGCCTGTGTAGCCCTCCGCGGCGAAGGCCTTCTTCAGGTCGTCACGGATAGCGTCCATGGCCGGGCAGCCCGAGTACGTGGGCGTGATGGTGACCTTAACATCGCCATCCCCGGAGACCGCGACGTCCCGAAGGATCCCCAGGTCCGCGATGGTAAGCACGGGGATTTCCGGGTCGCAGACGGTGGCGGCGATATCCCACGCCCTCTGTCTTTGGTCCACTTGGGTTGCCACGGTGGTCACCAGCTCGCCCCGGGATACTCGCGGGCCAGCACCTGCATCTCCGCGAGGATATAGCCCAGGTGCTCGGAGTGCCTGCCATGCCGCCCGCCGCCGGGGGCAGCCGGAACGTCCGGCACCTCCAGCTCCGCTTCCGCGAGGATCTCCCCGGTCAGGCGGTCAAAGTCCGGACGCAGGCTGGAAGGCTCGACGGCGGCGCCCGTTTCAGCAAGGCGCGTGGTCAGCTCATCGTCCTGGAAAAGCTCGTTGACGTAGGGCCACATCAGCTTCAGGCCGTGGATCATTCGCGCACGGGATTCGTCCGTGCCGCCGGCCAAACGCAGGATCCACTGGGCGCTGTGGTCCCGGTGGTAGTCCACTTCTTTCACTGCCTTGGCGGCGATGGCGGCGAGCGTAGCGTCACTCGACTCGGTGAGCCGGCGGTACAGCTCGAACTGGTAGTAGCTCACGATGAACTGGCGGGCAATGGTGGCCGCGAAGTCGCCGTTGGGCTGCTCAAAGATGGCGGCCGAACGGAACTCGTGCTCACGCCGGAAATACGCCAGATCGTCCTCGGACTTGTCCCAGGCTCCGCCTGCGTACGTCAGGAAGCTTCGGGCGTGGCCCAGCTGGTCCAGCGCGATGTTGCCAAGGGCTACGTCCTCCTCCAGTTCGGGGCCGCGGGAAATCCAATGGCCCAACCGCTGCGCGAGGATCAGGGCGTCGTCCCCCAGGCGCAGCGCGAACTCGGCCACATCCTCGGTGGGTTTGACCAGGCCAGTGCGGACCTCCAGCGCGATGTCCTCGGGCCGGAGCGCGTTGCCGGGGGTGATGCGGGTGGCCGATTCACCGCCCATAGGGATGGCGTTCACAGGTGCTTCACCCCTTCGCTCTTGGTGTAGTACGTAGCGTGCCGGTAGTCCTTGCCCTGCGGGGACTCGAAGAACGAACCCTTGGAATCGGGATCGCTGGCGGCAATGGCCTCGGCCGGGACCACCCAGATGGAGACACCCTCGTTGCGGCGCGTGTAAAGGTCGCGGGCGTTGCGCAGCGCCATCGCGGCGTCAGGTGCATGCAGCGACCCGGCGTGGACATGGGACAGGCCGCGGCTGGAGCGGACAAAAACCTCCCACAGGCCCCACCCGCTGATTGACGGGATTTCGACAGGCTCAATCACCGGGCCTTTTTCGGTAGTTGATGGGATTTCGACAGACTCAATCACCGGGCCTCTTTCGCTGGTTGACGGGATTTCGACAGGCTCAATCACCGGGCCTTTTTCGGTGGTTGACGGGATTTCGACAGGCTCAATCACCGGGTTTACGTCGCTCATGCTGCGGATTCCTTTGTCTTCAGTGACTGTTTTGCTGCGTATGCCGCGGCTGCCTCGCGGACCCAGGCGCCGTCGTCGTGCGCTTGCCTCCGGCGCTCAAGGCGCTGGGCGTTGCAGGGGCCGCGGCCGGCGAGGACTTCCTTGAACTCGTTCCAGTCCAGCGGGCCGTGCTCCCACCTTTTGGTGTCCTCGTTGAAGCGGATTTCGCTGTCCGGGAGGGTCAGGCCCAGCACGCGGACCTGCTCCACCATCATCCCCACGAAGCGGCTGCGGAGCTCATCATTGCTGAAGCGCTTGATGTTCCAGGCCATGGACTGGCGGGAGTTGGGCGAATCGTCGTCCGGCGGGCCGAACATCATCAGGGCCGGTGCGTACCAGCGGTTCACGGCGTCCTGCGCCATCTGCTTCTGCTCGGGGGTCCCGTTGGCAAGTTCGAGCAGGATCTCGAAGCCCTGCCTCTGGTGGAAGGATTCTTCCTTGCAGACCCGGACCATGGCCCGGCCGTACGGGCCGTAGGAGGCGCGGCACAGCGGCACCTGGTTGCAGATCGCGGCGCCGTCAACCAGCCAGCCGATGGCACCCATGTCCGCCCAGGTGCGGGCCGGATAGTTGAAGATCGAGGAGTAACGGGCCTTGCCCGCAATGAGATCGGCCGTCATTTTGTCCCGGCTTTGGCCAAGCGTCTCCGCGGCGGAGTAGAGGTAGAGCCCGTGGCCAGCCTCGTCCTGTACCTTCGCCATCAGGATGGACTTGCGCTTCAGGCTCGGGGCGCGGGAGATCCAGTTCGCCTCCGGCTGCATGCCAATGATCTCCGAGTGTGCGTGCTGGGAGATCTGGCGCAACAGGGTCTTGCGGTAGGCGTCCGGCATCCAGTCCCGCGGCTCAATCCGCGAATCATCAGCCATCACGCGGTCAAAGTTGGCCTGGCCCTCCGCGTCCCGCCGGGCCTGCGCTGCCAGTTCTTCAGGGGATAGCTCAGCGTGTACTGACTGCAGATTCTGCATTGCCATGGTTGCTCCTATGCACAAGGCCCACAAGGACTCTGTCGATTTACCGACCGTTCGTTCAGTATATGAGTGGATCAGGGAGAGGGCAAGCCGCAGTTTTCCCCGCGTCGGAGGCTTCAGCGATGGCCGGCCCATCTTGACAAGGGGCTGCGCGTGGGATTACCTAATGAACATTCGGTAAATAAACCTGGAGGCAATGACGCATGGCTGAAGCAGCACTCTCCGGGGCCATCCACCCCATCCTGGAAAACGACTACGCCTCCGAATGGATGGGCATCGAAGTACTCGCCGTCAGCGACGGGCACGCCATCATCCGGATGACCCTTCGGCAGGAAATGCTCAACGGTTTCGGCATGGCCCATGGCGGAATGATCTTCGCCTTCGCCGATACCGCCTTCGCCCTGGCCTGCAACCCGGCCACCCCGACGCCCGCCGAAGCGGACAGCATCACGGTGGCCGCCGGCGTCGACATCAACTTCCTGAAGCCCGCGTACCGCGGCCAGGTGATCACCGCCGTCGCTGACCGCCGGTCCACCTCGGGCCGCAGCGGCCTGTACGACATTCAGATTTTCGCCGCCGACGCAGACGCCCAGCCCGGTTCGCTACCCGGTTCCGGCAACCCGGGTGAACTCATCGCCGAGTTCCGCGGACGCAGCCGCACCATCCCCAAGAAGTAGGAAACCATGACTCTTCACGCCCCCGAAACGCCCGGGCACCCGGCAACGAACACAGCAACCAGCGCGGCCGCCGATCCCGTCCTGGACCGCGAGGAGACCATCTCCCGGGACGAGCTCGAGGCCCTCCAGCTCACCCGTCTGCAGCACACGGTGGCGTACGCCTATGACCGCGTGCCGCTGTACAAGCGCAAGTTCGACGAGGCCGGGGTGCACCCCACGGACCTGCGCGAGCTGGCCGATCTCGGCAACTTCCCGTTCACCACCAAGGAAGACCTCCGCGCCGAGTACCCGTTCGGCATGTTCGCCGTTCCGCAGAGCGAAGTAGCCCGTATCCATGCAAGCTCCGGCACCACCGGCCGGCCCACCGTCGTCGGCTACACCAAACAGGACCTGGCCGACTGGGCCAAACTTGTGGCCCGCTGCCTCCGAGCCTCAGGCGTCCGGCCCGGCATGAAGGTCCACAACGCCTATGGCTACGGCCTGTTCACGGGCGGACTGGGCGCCCATGCCGGCGCCGAAGCACTCGGCTGCACTGTGATCCCCATGTCCGGCGGGCAGACCGAACGCCAGATCCAGCTCATCCAGGACTTCGCGCCGGACGCCATCCTGTGCACGCCCACCTACCTGCTCACCATCGCCGATGCCATGGCGCACATGGGGATCGACCCGACGTCGACCTCCCTCAAGTACGCCGTTCTGGGCGCTGAACCATGGACGCAGGAAATGCGGCACGAACTCGAAGTCACCATGAACATCAAGGCGTGCGACATCTATGGGCTGTCCGAAGTGATGGGCCCGGGCGTTGCCGGCGAGGCCGTGGAGACGCAGGACGGCAGCCACATCTGGGAGGACCACTTCCGCCCCGAAATCATCGACGCCTTCAACCCCGTAGTGGGCAAGGAGAACGTCCTCGGCGACGGCGAACACGGCGAACTGGTGTTCACCTCGCTCACCAAGGAAGCGCTGCCGATCATCCGCTACCGCACCAAGGACCTCACCCGGCTCCTGCCCGGCAGCGCCCGCCCCGCGCACCGCCGGATGGGCCGCATCACCGGCCGCAGCGACGACATGATCATCCTCCGCGGCGTGAACCTGTTCCCGTCCCAGATCGAG
>DASSIA010000326.1:0-6210 GCA_035692345.1 Arthrobacter sp.
GGTGTGGACCATGTCCCCGCCGGCCACCGCCACTGGCCCGATCACCGGACCCCCACAATTGTTGTGCTGAACAACCCGGACAAATACCTGGCTGCTCAGACTGATGGAGAAGGCCGCGTTGCGGCCTGACGAATAGGGATATCGTATGGACTTCTTTGGAACAATAATGGCCCCGTTCAAGTGGCTGGTTTCCATCATCATGATCGGATTCCATGACGGCTTGAGCACCATTGGCCTGCCTGCCGCCAATGGCTGGACGTGGACGCTGTCCATCATCGGGCTGGTTCTGGTGATCCGCGCCGCCCTGATTCCGGTCTTCGTCAAGCAGATCAAGGCCCAGCGCGGTATGCAGTTGCTGCAGCCGGACCTGAAGAAGCTTCAGGACAAGTACAAGGGCAAAACCGATCAGCTCTCCCGCCAGGCCATGGCGCAGGAGCAGATGGCCATGTACAAGAAGCACGGCACCAACCCCTTCTCGGCGTGCCTGCCCATGCTGATCCAGATGCCGTTCTTCTTCGCACTGTTCCAGGTGCTGTCCGGTATTACCGCTGCACGCCAGACGGGCATCGGGATCGGGGCGATGAGCCACGACCAGGTGGTGCAGTTCGACGAATCCAGCATTTTCGGCGCTCCCCTATCAGCCTCGCTGCTGCACGGTGGTGGTGGCGACCAGGTGGTTGTATGGGTCCTGTCCATCGTGATGATCCTGGCCATGACGGCGTCGCAGTTCATCACGCAGAAGCAGATCATGGCCAAGAACATGTCCGAAGAGGCCATGGCCAGCCCCTTCATGCGCCAGCAGAAAATGATGCTCTACATCCTGCCGCTGGTCTTCGGTGTGGGTGGCATTAACTTCCCCATCGGTGTGCTCATCTACTGGACCACCACCAACCTGTGGACCATGGGCCAGCAGTTCTTTGTCATCCGCCGCATGCCGACGCCGGGATCCCCCGCCGCCAAGGCTCTCGCCGAGCGCCGGGCTGCCAAGGGCCTGCCCGTGCTGCCCATCCTGGGTGGGAAGAAAGCCGACGCCGAAGCGGAGGCAGCTGCCGCGGCCGCGGTCATCGAGCAAAAGGGACAGCGCTCCCAGCCACAACGTAAGAACAGGAAGAAGAAGTAATGTCAGCCGAGAGCACCGAAAACGCCCTTTCCGACGAGGTCATTGACGATCAGGACGAATCCTCGACGGACACCGATGCTTCCCCCAAGGGATCTGCTGCCAGCCGCCTCGAAGAAGAAGGTGACGTTGCTGCCGATTACCTGGAGGAACTCCTGGACATCGCGGACATCGATGGCGACATTGACATTGAAGTCCGGAACGGACGCACATACATTTCCATCGTTGCCGAGGAAGAGTCCGACAGCCTGGACAGCCTCGTAGGCGAAGACGGAGAAGTCCTGGAAGCTCTCCAGGAGCTGACCCGGCTATCTGTTCTCTCCGCGACGGAGAACCGCTCACGCCTGGTGCTGGACATCAACGGCTACCGTCAGCAGCGTGCCGGCCACCTTCAGAAGATTGCCGAGGACGCTGCAGCGTCGGTCAAGGAGACCGGCAAGGCAGTGGCGCTGGAGCCGATGAGTGCCTACGAACGCAAAATCGTCCACGATGCTGTCGCTGACCTGGGGCTCGTCAGCGAGTCTGAGGGCGAAGGCGCCGGACGTCACATCGTTGTATCCGCAGACTAGAGAATGCTGATCCGCTAATCATGGTTGACATCACGGCAGCAGAATTACTGGCGGCTGAGAAGATCTTCGGCGACCGCCTGGACCTTGCCAAACGCTACGTGGAGCACCTGGCCACGTCAGGGACGGAACGCGGGCTGATTGGGCCGCGCGAGATTCCCCGGCTGTGGAGCCGGCACGTCCTCAACTGCGCCGTCATCGAGAGCGAGATCGCCCACGGCAGCCGTGTTGCCGACGTCGGAAGCGGAGCCGGACTTCCCGGACTCTGCCTGGCCATCGCGCGGCCGGACCTCGAACTCACCCTGATTGAGCCGTTGGAACGCCGCGTGATCTGGCTCCAGGAAGTAGTGGACGATCTGGGCCTGACCAACGTCACAGTGATGCGCACCCGAGCGGAACTGGCGGTAGGAATGGTTGACGCTGATGTTGTCACTGCCCGGGCGGTGTCCGCACTGAGCAACCTGGCTGGCCTGACCATCCCGTTGCTCGCCGGCAAGGGTGAGGTTGTGGCCATTAAGGGACGCAGCGCCGGTGAGGAAATCGAAAAGGCAGCGAAGGTCATCCGGAAGCTCGGGGGCGTTCAGACGTCCGTGGTGACTGTTGGGGAAAACCTTCTGGAAGAGCCCACCACTGTGGTGCGGATTGTCGTCAACAAGTCCCGAAAGATCTCCTAGTCCGGGCCCGGTGGCCTTGGTCTGCAGGGCGAAGCGGTTAGGCTAGACAACGGCAGCAAAAGCCGAACGAGAGTGAGTGTGTCCCAGTGACCAGTAGCGAAGCCTCCACACAACGGATTCCCCCGTTTGTGTCTTTGGGGTCAGCACGATCAGTTGCTGGCATGGGTTCCGCGCCGTTGCGCGGTGAAATTCACCCCAATCCGGTTGCGGGCGTAGCTGTTTCACGTGAAACAACTACGGGTGGCCGAACCAACCTCATGGATACGATGGACGACTCCAGTCCTATCGCGCGGGAGCTCGCGCACGAGACCAAACGCCGGGAACGGCTCGTTGGCCGCAAGCTGCCCAAACCGCAGGAAACCCGGATCTTCACGGTGTCCAACCAAAAAGGCGGAGTCGGAAAAACCACCACGACGGTGAACATCGCTGCCGCCCTGGCAGCCGCAGGCTTGAATGTCCTGGTCATCGATATTGACCCGCAGGGCAACGCCTCTACTGCGCTGGGTGTTGAACACCATGCCGATGTGGACAGCATCTACGATGTCCTGATCAATGATTTCCCGCTTGCTGACGTCGTAGCGCCATGCCCGGATATAAGTAACCTCATCTGTGCTCCTGCCACCATTCACCTGGCCGGCGCGGAAATTGAGCTTGTTTCGCTTGTGGCCCGTGAACAGCGGCTGCGCCGGGCGATCGATGTCTATGCCAAGACCCGGGCCCAGAACGGCGAAGAACGCCTCGATTACATCTTCATTGACTGCCCGCCGAGCCTCGGGCTGCTCACGGTTAATGCTTTCTGTGCTGCTGGAGAAGTCCTTATCCCCATCCAGTGTGAGTACTATGCCCTGGAAGGCCTGAGCCAGCTCCTCAAGAACATTGAGATGATCCAGAAGCACCTGAATGCTGACCTGGTAGTTTCCACGATTCTCCTCACCATGTACGACGGCCGAACCAACCTTGCAGCCCAGGTGGCAGCAGAGGTTCGCCTGCACTTCCCCGACCAGGTCCTGGGTGCCGTGGTTCCCAGGTCGGTGCGGATTTCTGAAGCCCCGAGCTACCAGCAGACTGTCATGACCTACGATCCTTCCTCCAGTGGAGCCCTGTCTTACCTGGAAGCCGCAGCCGAAATCGCTGAACGCTAGAATCTTCAAGAACTGCAACAACCGGAGTCCGGCAAGGTCCGGCTCTTCCATCGGAGGGATTTATCCATGAGCGAAAAGCGACGCGGCCTGGGCCGCGGTCTTGGCGCACTCATTCCAAGTTCCGCCGGTAGTGCGTCGGGCAACGGCAGCGCTGTGTCGCGGCCCGTGGATCTCTTCTTTCCGGAAGGCCGCAAGAAAGTCGAACGCTCCGGCGACGTTGCAGAGAATGGCACGCCAGCGTCGACTCCAGCATCGGAGACGTCGGCGACGGCAACCGAAGCCGCGGTAACGCAGGAAGCTGCCACGCCGGGAGCCAGCTCCTCCACAAAGCCTGTTGTCAAGACAGCCGGGAAGTCGCCGGCAGCGAAAGCCCCGGCCAGGACTGCCGTCAAGGCTCCCGCCAAAGTTCCAGCGAAAAGCCCAGTGACGGCCAAGGCCGCCGACACCCCGCCCGTTCCGGTTGAATCCACGGGGGACGTTTCTGTGCCCAGTGCAGATGTAGCCCAGGGCAGCAGCACGGATAACGGCGTGGATCTTGTCGAGGTTCCCGGGGTGCGCTTCGCCGAGATTCCGGTCACTGACATCCACCCCAACCGCAAACAGCCCCGTTCAGTCTTTGATGAAGATGACATGGCGGAGCTCATCCACTCTGTTCGAGAAATCGGCGTCCTCCAGCCAATTGTGGTTCGTACTTCAACCGAACAAGGTGGAGAACCCTATGAGCTTGTCATGGGTGAACGTCGTTGGCGGGCGGTACAGGCGGCCGGGATGGAAACCATCCCTGCCATTGTCCGGGACACCACGGATGACGACCTGCTCAGGGATGCACTTCTGGAGAACCTGCACCGCAGCCAGCTGAACCCGCTCGAAGAGGCAGCGGCCTACCAGCAGTTGCTCGAAGACTTCGGAACCACACACGAACAGCTTGCCGACCGTATTGGCCGCTCACGCCCTCAGGTAACGAACACGCTGCGGCTGCTCAAGCTTCCGCCCCTGGTCCAGCGCCGGGTAGCGGCCAGTGTGCTTTCCGCCGGTCACGCCCGCGCACTGCTCGCCCTGCCGGATGCCGCCGCCATGGAACGCCTTGCGCAGAAGATCGTTGCTGAGGGAATGTCGGTTCGGGCTACCGAAGAAGCCGTAACGCTGTACCAGGATCCCGCAAAGCCCGCCAAAAACAATATCCCCCGTCCCGGAGCCCGCCATGAGCGACTGGACTACCTGGCGTCATCCCTATCGGACCGCCTGGACACCAACGTTAAGATCTCACTCGGGGTCCGCAAGGGGCGGGTGAGCATAGAATTCGCCAGTGTTGAGGATCTGAACCGCATTATGGAAGTCCTTGCGCCAGGATCAGAGAACTAACGTTTCTCCGAATATGGAAGGGCCTGTTTCACGTGAAACAGGCCCTTCCTTTTTGTCTAAGTTCGGTCCTTACTTCTCTTTCTGCAGGCCGGCGTCCGGTTTCTGCATGGTGTCTGTGGCCCGTCGGGCGTAGTTAGTGGGCTTCGATCTCCGAAAATTGCAGGCTCCGTGGATCGTTCTGGTTCCGGAATACTGCAGTCGAAGGGGTTCCGGGAGTTCCATGGGCTTTGGATTCGGCACACTTGGCATAAGTGGGTCGGTACGGTTCACTCTGTGATCATCGCTGAGTAGCTGTGATGCAACCTGAGACAGTCCCCGCAGCCGTACAAATGCGCACCGGACCGGCTGTTGTCGCGGTAAGGCAGCCAATTTTGAGGTCCACACAGAGTCTCTAGGGCTGTTGTAGCATCACGAAGAGCGAAGTCTGTGGCTGGTTCGGCTGCGTTCGGGGTCATTTTCCATACCCTCGATTTACAACATATTGGATCGGTCCCCGGGCTCTTCCCGCGAATAGCGAGGTTCATTCAACGCACCCTCCGCGTTCCCTCGGTGCCTGGGAATTTGAACGGCAGCGAGCTACTAGGGCAGCCCGGAGAGGAAGGAAGCCATGACGTCCGCAGGGCGACCTACGGGATTCGGCATACGTTCCCCCGGTGCATGTTTCACGTGAAACGGGAGACGGGAATCGGGACACGAGCCAGCGTCTCCGGCGCCTCGTGCCCAGTCACAGCTCTTCACGTGCACCCCGATAGCCATGTGAACCGGTCAGGATTACATCGTTGTTCGCAAACAGTGCATGGCCAGATGGGTGAATTGGGTGCCAGTGGCCAATACGGCCTGACTGTCACATACCTGCCTCGTCGGGAACGATACACCGCAGCTAACGGGAGCGAGGCCACCGCCCGGACCCGATGAACTGGCCTCGATGTGTGCTGGTCGATCAATGGAGATTCAAAGAGCTGACACCGGCGTTCTTGGGACGGCGTCGCCTCCTCACGACAGTGTGTGAGTTTCACGTGAAACACTCGCTAATGCCGGCTGGTACCCGTTCGAGGAAGAAACAGACAGGTGCAGACTTTTCAATCCATGAGATCTGTGGCGGCCTAGGTGTCTCTTCAAGAGACGGTTCAAGACTAGATCTTCCGATGCAACCCGAACCTTACCGCCTGCGCCGATAGTTCGAAGAACGCAGTTGGTGGTGCGACCAGACTCGGAACGGTGCTGCCATGATCATCGGACCACCCGGACCACCCGGACCACCCGGACCACCCGGACCACCCGGACCACCCGGACTACCCGGACTACCCGGACTACCCGGACTACCCGGACTACCCGGACTACCCGGACTA
>DASSIA010000327.1:0-2208 GCA_035692345.1 Arthrobacter sp.
CGGCAGCTACACCGTAGCCAAGGATTCACCGGCAGGCATGAGCATCTCCACGCAGGACTACGCCGTGGCCATGCTGGACGAGATCGAGACTCCGGCGCACCGCCGGGCACGCTTCACCGCAGCAAACTAAGGCAGCAAACTGATATGTAGGAACGTTTGTCAAGAGGCCAGAGATGAGCGGCTCCCAGCGTCTGAGTTGGGGGCCGCTGGTTTGGGTGGCCGTCCGGGTGTGGTGGTCGTGCTGGCGAGTCTTGTATTCGACTGCAGTGTCAGACTGATATGCGCGGGTTGGGTTACCGCATGACGATTGTTCGGCTGGGGCGTATCGCTGTCTAGCATCGAGCGTCAACGGTCTGGGGCCGTGTGGCTCATAGTTTTGGTCTCGAGTTAGCCCCGAGTGCTGCCACGTCACGCCCGCCAAGCACCCGGATGGCACGTTCTTCAGGCCGCGTTCATGCGTTCCCCCTGCTGCAGGGGTGCCGCGAGGGACCAGCACCAGCCGGCGAGTTCCCTGGCGATCGCGGTGTTTGCCGTGACGGACCTTTTCTTGCGGGCGTCGAAGACTTCCCATTTGTGGTGGAGCCGGTGGTTGCCTTCCAGGGCCCGGATCCGGGTGGCCGGGGCGACCAGGTCCAGTTGGCGCAGCAGGCGCAGCCCGGGCCGGGAGTAGGGGCGTTGGTGCTGCCAGGCTGCCTCGATGAGGAGTTTGCGGGCGTATTTGCTGCCGGCCTTCGTGATCGGGCCCTGGTGGCGGGATGGTCCGGAGGATTGCTCGCTGGGCACCAGCCCCAGGTAGGAGCCGATGGTGGCGCCGGTGAAGCGGGTCCAGTCACCGATCTCCACGGCGAGCCCGAACCCGGTCGTGGTCTGGATGCCGCGCAGGCACATCAAAGCGTCGATTACCGGGGCGTACTCACAGTCCCTGGCGGCTGCCAAGACGCGCTGGTCAATGCGCTTGAGCTGCGCCGCGAGGAGTTCGGCCTGCTCCACATCGGCTTCGTAGGTGAACTGCAGCACCGGGGAGTCAAAATGCTGCTGGTGGAGCCAGGACCCATGTTCCTTCGTCCACTTGCTGTCCTTCGGGTATCTGAGGCCGTGCCGGAGCAGGATCGCGTTCACGTGCTGGCGGGCCTGGGCGAGGTTCCGTGCCGCGGTGGCCCGCAGCCGGGACAGGTCCCGGAGGTCTTCCTGGTCCCGTGTCGGGACCCGCACCTGGGTGATCTGGCCCAGGGCGAGCATTTCGGCGAGCAGGCGGGCGTCGCGCTTGTCGGTTTTGACCTTGTCGCCCGGGGCGCGGAGCAGCTTCGAGGACGCCGCGACCAGGCAGTCGATGCCGGCCTCCCGCAGATACCGGGCCAGGACGTATCCGGTGGGACCGGATTCATACACCACCTTCACCGGCGGCTCGCAGCGGCGGATCCACTCCAGCACCACCGCCGGGTCGGAGTCCATTTTCGCCTGCACCAGCTCACCGGTATCCGGGCTCAGCGCGCAGCCAACAACAGAAACCGCGTGAACATCGAGCCCGATGAAAGTATGCTCAAACATAGCCGGGACCTCCCAAAAATCACATGTGGCACTACCATTGCAACTCTCCGAGGGCCTCCGAGGCCAGGAGGTTGGTCGGTGGCAACCCACGGACCCTGTGAAACAGAAGGCCCCGGCCTTCACTGCATCGTCCCGGGCCGTTCCCTGCCCGTCCGGACAAAGGCCAATTCCGCCGGGTCACAGGCCCCGCAGCGCCGCCCCCGGCACGAGGGATACGCGTCATGCCGGGGGCGGCGCTGCGCGGGCCGCCCGGCGACAATGGCCGCACCGGACGGGCAGGGGACTGAACGCCCTCACTTCATATCGTCTAGCTAGCCCCGGCGCGGCAAATAGGTGTTGACGGGCCTTCCGGTGCTGCCATAGACGAGGTGCAGCTGGATGTGTCCCTTGCGTTCGAGTTCGCTGAGATAGCGCTGGGCGGTGGGCCTGCTGATGCCGATGCTGTCCGAAATGTCGCTGGCGCTCAGCGGCCCGGCGTCGTTGGTGATCGCGTCCAGTACCTTCTGCATGGTGGGCGGCAGCCGCCGTGAGGCCGGCTGCGCCGGGCGCGGGTTCCGCAGGCCAAAAAGCTGGTCGACGGCGGCCTGGTCGGCAACCGTCCGGGACTCCGATTCCTGCTTCAAGACCCTGTACGCGTCCAGCTGGGCCTGCAGTTGCTCG
>DASSIA010000328.1:0-9821 GCA_035692345.1 Arthrobacter sp.
CGCATGTCCTGGCAGCGCGCACTGGCGATGGCCGGCGTCGGGCTTGAGGACCTGGACTTCGCAGAAGTCCATGACTGCTTCACCATCGCCGAACTGCTGATGTACGAGGCCATGGGACTGACCGAACCCGGCCAGGGCGCCCGCGCCGTGACAGAAGGCTGGGTCTTCAGGGACGGGAAGCTGCCCATCAACGTTTCGGGCGGGCTCAAGGCCAAGGGCCACCCTGTCGGCGCCACCGGCGTGTCCCAGCACGTCATCGCCGCCATGCAGCTCACCGGCACCGCAGGCGACATGCAGCTGGCCAACCCCCGCCGCGCCGCCGTGCAGAACATGGGCGGCGTGGGCATCGCCAACTACGTCAGCGTCCTCGAAGCCGTCTAAGAACCAACGCGGGGTAAGATACAGCCCCTTCCGGAGGCCCTGAGGGACGTTATCTGCCCCCGCGTTGCGTTGTGTGACCGGCGTACCATGGAGAGATGATTTCAGCGGCTGATCCCCGCCCCGCATCGGCGAGTACCCGGACGCGATGAGGATCTTCGCACGTGCCGGCAACATCCGGCGGCTCCTGCGGCGTGTGCCGGTGTGGGTGTGGCGCCTGCTTATGCACACGGTGAAGTCCAGCGAGACGGCACGCTTTAACAAGGACCCCATCACGGGCGTCGAGTACACGTATGACATCGATTTTGTCGGTGCAGGCCACCGTTCCCAACTGCTGGATGTCATCGCGCCCTCCTCTGCCGCCGCCCACACCACGGCCCTGCCCGTGTACGTATATTTCCACGGCGGCGGATGGACCTCCGGGGACAAGGCAGCCCTGACCAAGTACTGCGCCAGCCAGGCCGCCGCAGGGATGGTGGTGATAAACGTCAACTACCGCGCGGCACCGGAGTTCCACATGGCGCATGTCCTGCAGGACGCAAACGCGGCCCTGGCCTGGGCTCAGCAGAACGTCAGCCTGTTTGGCGGTGATCCGCGGCGCATGGTCCTGGGAGGTGACTCCGCGGGCGGCCAGATAGCGGCGCTGCTGACAGCGGCAACGCTGCGCCCCGAACTCTCCGCGCACTACAACCTTCAGCCCGCTGTTCCCGCCAAGGACCTGAAAGGGCTCGTCCAGCACTGCAGCGTGGTGGACTTCTCGGTGTTCTTTGACAGGGGATTCGTCCTGAGCCTGAATTTCATCCGCATACTCCTTCCCGGCCGGGAAACCGGACGGAGCCAACACTCACGCCGCACCCGCCCGGGCGAGGCCGGAACGGCGAAACCCGCAGGCGGAAAACATGAGCACCTGCGGCGGGCCACCCGGTTCCTGTCGCCGATCGAGTGGCTGGATGAGCGCCATCCTCCGGTGTTTCTTACCACTTCCGAGCGCGATTACTTCTACACGGCCAACCTGAACTTCATTGACCGGCTCCGGGAGTACTCCGTGCCGGTCGATACGCTCGTGTACGAGTGGGCGAAGTCCAATACCGAGCACACCTGGCAACAGAACTACCGCTTCCCGGAATCCCAGGAAGTGTACCGGCGGCTCCAGGACTTTGTGGGACGCGTGGCCACCTGACCCTGGCCGGGACCCAGACAACCTTCGGGGGCTATGTTTGATCCATGGTGACCCGTGGCCGGAAGAATTCCCGTACACCGCGGCCCAGGGTTCGTCCGGCCCCCGGGCTCCCCGGGCCTGCCGCCGGGCCCGGGCACGCCCCTGGGCTCCCAGGGCCTGCCGCCGGGCCCGGGCACGAGGCGAGACGCGAGGAAGCAAAGATACGTGACTGGGACTGGTCGGTCCTGCCGCGCGGCTCGGTCACCTGCCGTTTCGCCGCTCCCAGCGGCAGCCTGGCCATGGCGGCGATGGGCGAACCCCGGAACCCAAGGGTGCTGTTGGTGCCCGGCGTAACCGGTTCCAAAGAGGATTTTTCCCTCATGCTGCCCGATCTTGCCGAGGCCGGCTTCTATGTCCTCAGCTATGACCTGGCGGGCCAGTACCAGTCCGCCGGGGCAGGGCCGGAGAACCTTGCCCCGGCCAGGAAACACTATGACTACGCCCTGTTTGTTGACGATCTGCTTGCCATCCTCGAAGCCGGTGAAGGCCCGGTCCATGTTGTGGGCTACTCTTTCGCGGCCATTGTGGCGCAGATTGCCTTTGCCCGCCGGCCGGACCTGTTCCAGAGCCTGACCCTGCTGAGTTGCCCGCCGCAGCCCGGGCAAAGCTTCCGGGGGGTGGAAAAATACGGCAGGTTCAGCGGTTGGGCAAACGGGCGGCTGGGGGCGGCGCTGATGATCTGGGGGATCCGGCTCAACCTCAACAAAGTCACCCCCAACCGGCTGAGGTTTGTCCGGCAGCGTTTCCGCTTCACGCGCAGGGAGTCCGTGCGGGACATATATGACCTGATGAAGCAGGCTCCGGACCTCCGAGGTGTCCTGGCTGCGGCCGCGCTGCCGAAATTCGTGGCTGTGGGGGAACACGATCTTTGGCCGCTGGCCTTGCATCAGCGCTTCGCGGAGTCCATTGGCGCGCGGATCCAGGTTTACCGGGGCGGGCACAGCCCTTCCGAGACCTCTCCCCGGGAATTCGCCCGCGATCTCCTGGCACTCTTCGGGCAGGCCCGCTGACCTAGCGCCCTCCGCTGAGCCCTGGCGCGTGCCCGGCATGCTCCCGCTCCCAGCGCTTACGGTCGGAGCGCCGGCGCAGCGGCGGTTCGGCGGCGAATTCCACCCGGAATGTTTCCACCGTTTTGGCCATCCGGCTGCGGACGGCTGCGAAACCGGCAAACGGTCGTGCCGAGACGCCCACTCTGAGCGTCGGATCATAAGTGACTTTCATGTCAGGGCGCAGGTGGTACGAGATATCAAAATCATCATGGACCAGCGGGTTGTCCCTGATGACGGCGCCGCGAATGCGGTCCCAGACTTCGGAGCGGACGGCGAAATTGGAGCCGAAGACCGGCGGATGGCCCATCAGCAAGCCAACAGCCCAGAAGAAGCCACCCAGGTACAGATGCCGTCCCAGCCAGCAGACCAGCCTGCTGGCACCATAGAAATCACCGGGGCCCGTCACCACCGACAACGGGCCCGTGCCCGCCAGGGTTGTTTCGACGCGCTGCAGCCAATCTGCCGGCGGCCGTGAATCGGCGTCCAGCCGGGCAATGATGCCGGACCCGGCTGCATCGAATCCGGCCGCTGTCGAGGCAGCAATTCCCGGGAGGTCCACCAGGATCCGGCGCACACCGGCCGCTTCACAAACCGACGCCGTAGTGTCCGTGCTGGAGTTGTCGATCACGATGATTTCGTCCGCCGGCCGGGTCTGCACTTCCAGTGCCGCAAGGCATGATGCAAGCATCTGCGCATCGTTCCGAGAAGGTATCACCACGGTAACTGTTCCCATAATGCCCACACTATAGGTGCCGTATAGGGCCGAATGCCCTTGCAAGCGGAGCGTCAGCCCCGTACGTTTGGGAATGCGGATGAAGTTCGCGGCGCCATAGGCCTTTGTGCCGACGGAGCAACTCAGAGTCACACGAAGGAATGCAGCATGGCAACAGGCACAGTTAAATGGTTCAACGCCGAAAAGGGTTTTGGTTTCATTGCCCCTGACGACGGGTCAGCCGACGTTTTCGCACACTACTCGGCCATCGCCAGCAGCGGCTACCGCTCGCTGGATGAGAACCAGAAGGTCGAATTCGATGTGACCCAGGGTCCCAAGGGCCCGCAGGCAGAGAACATCCGTCCGCTCTAATAACTCATGGTGATGCTCCGGTGCAGCCGGAGCATCCTGCACCAAAAAGACGGCCCCGACGAAATATCGTCGGGGCCGTCGTTTTTCCCTCATGATGGCAGCCGGTCCGGATCCGGAAGTGCTTTTCCCGAAGGCTCAGACAAAAGCAGACTTGCCCGTCACGGCACGGGCCACAATCAGCGAATTGATTTCGTAGCTGCCCTCATAGGTATAGAGGATTTCGGCGTCACCAAACAGCTTGCCCATTTCGTAGTCCGCGCTGATCCCGTTGCCGCCCAGCAGGGACCGTCCCATCGCCACCGAAGCGCGGGCCAGCCGGGTGCACGTGGCCTTGGCCATGGCCGCCTGGACCATTTCCAGCTTTCCGTCCGATTGGATCCGGGCCAGTTGAGCCATCAGCGCCAGTGACGCGGAGGCGTTGCCAAGCATTTCTGCCAGTTGCTGCTGGACAAGCTGGAAACGGGCCAACTCCTTGCCGAACTGCCTGCGTTCGAGCGAATACGCCCGGGCGATATCAAATGCGGCCAGCTGAATCCCCGCCGCCTGCCAGCCCACCCAGGCGCGCGAATCCCGCAGCAGGTCGTTGGCTGCGGAGAAGGTGGTGGCGCCCGGCAGCATGTTGGCCGCCGGGATCCTGACATTGTCCAGGACGATATCCGCGTTCTGCATGATCCGCAGGCCGATCTTGTTCGCAATCTTTGTTGCCCGGTAGCCGGCGCGGTCCGTCTCCACAATGAAGCCCTTGATCTGCCCGTCCCCTTCATCGCGCGCCCACACCAGGGCGAAGTCCGCGATGGTCCCTGAGCCGATCCAGCGTTTGGCACCGTTGATCACCCACTCGCCGTTCTCCAGCCGTGCGGATGTCTCCAGCCCGCCGGCAATGTCCGAGCCGTGCCCGGGTTCGGTCAGGGCGAAGGCGCCCAGTTGGGTGAAGGTTGCCAGGCCAGGCAGCCACCGTTGCTTCTGTTCCTCGGAACCGAGGGCGTCGATCATCCCGACGATCAGTTCGTTGTGGATGCCCACCAGGGCCGACAACGACACATCGGCTCGCGCCACCTCGACGTACATCAGGCCCTTGAAGAGTTTGGAGGTGCCGTCTGTCTGCAGCGCGCCGAGCCCGTATTTGCCCATTTCCGCCAGCAACCCGAACGGGAATTCCTCGCGGTTCCAGTAATCAATGGACGACTGGCGCACCGTGGACTGCAGGAACGCCCGGATGTCCAGGTACCGCTCGCGCTCGGCGGCGGGCAGGAGGTCCACGATGTACATCAGGTCAGCGTCGGGAAACGGCGGGGCTCCGGTCACATCATGCTCACGCTGCACGCTTCACGTCCCTTCGGTCTTCCAAACCCTTGGATGTCCTAGTATATTGCACAGGGTTGGATATTTAGTGATGCGCATCACTGGGCGAAAGGTGTTCCCTTGTCAGTCACCGATGACTTCCGCGCAGCACGCGACCGGCTGCTGGCGCTCCGTACCGACTACCACCAGGCCGGGCGCGAGTTCGAGTGGCCGCGGTTTACGGAATTCAACTTTGCCCTCGACTGGTTCGACCAGATCGCCGCAGATCCTGAGAAGGCCACCAATCCGGCACTTGTGATCGTGGAACAGGACGGCTCGGCCACACGCAGGAGCTTCGCGGACCTGGCCGCCCGTTCCAACCAAGTGGCCAACTGGCTGCGGAGCCAGGGCATGCGCCGCGGGGACCGGATGATCATCATGCTGGGCAACCAGGTGGAACTCTGGGAGCTGATGCTGGCCGGCATCAAGCTGGGCATTGTCCTGATCCCCACCACCACACTGATGGGTCCGGCGGACCTGGCCGAACGCGTGGAGCGCGGCGAGGCGGGCTGGGCCGCCGTCGGACGTTCCAACATCGGCAAGTTTGCCGGCGTTCCCGGCGATTACCGCCTGATAGAAATCGGCGGGATCGGCCCTGACACGGACACAGCCGCCAACGCAGATGCCCTCCAGTACACGGATTCGACGACGGCGGCAGTCACCTTCACTGCCGACGCCCCCACCCTCGCGGACGAGACGCTGCTCCTGTACTTCACCTCCGGAACCACCTCCAAGGCCAAACTGGTGGAGCACACCCACACGTCGTACCCGGTGGGGCACCTGTCCACGATGTACTGGATCGGCCTGGAACCAGGCGACGTGCACCTGAATGTCGCCTCGCCGGGCTGGGGCAAACACGCGTGGTCCAATTTCTTCGCCCCCTGGATCGCGGAGGCGTGCGTTTTTGTCTACAACTATGACCGGTTCGACGCCCGGGCGCTGATGGAGCAGATGGACCGCGAGCGCGTCACCAGCTTCTGCGCCCCGCCCACGGTCTGGCGGATGCTGATCCAGGCGGACCTGAAGGTGCTGAAGACCCCGCCCACCAAGGTGGTCTCCGCCGGCGAACCGCTGAACGCCGAGGTCATCGACCAGGTGCAGCGCGCCTGGGGCCAAACCATCAGGGACGGCTTCGGCCAGACCGAGACCACCGTCCAGGTGGCCAACACCCCCAGCCAGCCGGTCACCATCGGCGCCATGGGGCAGCCGCTTCCTGGCTACGACGTGGTGCTGGTTGACCCCAACACCGGGGAAGAAGCCGACGACGGCGAGCTGTGCCTGCGCCTGGACCCCCGGCCCGTGGGGCTGATGAAGTCCTACTACGGGGACGCGGAAAGGACCGCCGAGGCGTTCCGCGGCGGCTACTACCACACGGGCGACATGGCCAGCCGGGACAAGCGCGGCGTCATCACCTACGTGGGCCGGGACGACGACGTCTTCAAATCCTCCGATTACCGGCTCTCGCCATTTGAACTGGAGAGCGTGCTGCTGGAGCACCCGGCCGTGGCGGAGGCGGCGGTGGTGCCATCGCCCGACGCCCTCAAGCTCTCCGTCCCCAAGGCCTACGTTGTTCTGGCGGCGGGACTGGAACCGGGTCCCGAGCTGGCCGAGGACATCCTGCGGTACTGCCGCGAACACCTGGCGCCCTTCAAGCGGATCCGGCGGCTGGAATTCGCCGCGCTGCCCAAGACCATTTCGGGCAAGATCCGCCGCGTGGAGCTACGTCACAACGAGGAACGCCGGCACAGCGGGGGCGCCCTGCCCGAAGGGTCCGGCACTGAGTACTCCGAGACGGATTTCCCGGGGCTGAAGGGCTGAACTGTGGCCGCCCCGCTCCCCCGCGATCCTATTGCCGACGCCCAACGGAACTGGGAGGAGAACGGCTGGGCCGACGTCGCCGCGCCCATGGCCGCGATCACGGCGATCATGCGCACCCAACAGATCCTGCTGGCCCGGATCGAAGGCGCCCTGAAACCGTTCGGCCTCACGTTCGCACGCTACGAACTGCTCGCCCTCCTGAGCTTCGCCCGCAGCGGCGCGCTGCCCATGAACAAGGCGAGCGCCCTCCTCCAGGTCCATCCCACCTCGGTGACAAACGCCGTCGACCGTCTGCAAAGCTCAGGACTGGTGGCCCGCTCGCCGCACCCCACGGACGGCCGCACCACCTTGATCGAACTCACCCCGGAGGGGCGGATCGTTGCCAAACGCGCGACGGCGGTGCTCAACACCGAGGTGTTTGGCCAGTCGGGTTTCGGGGATGGGGACGTTGACCAGCTGATCCGGATCCTGGGCACGTTCCGCCGGAACGCCGGCGATTTTGCCGGCTAACTCCGCGCGGCCGAGGTCAGCACACCCAGCCCCAGGGCCGCGATCATGCCGCTGCTGGCACGCTCGATCACAGTGCTGACTTTGGGCCGTTGGAGCCAGGCCATCGCTTTGGCCGCGGCCAGGGCGACGGCCGTCAGATAGCCGAACGCAATGACCGCCTCGATGGAGCCGAGAACCATGGACGTCAGCATCGTGTTGCCGCCCTGGGGGATGAATTGCGGGACCACAGCAAGGTAGAACAGCCCTACTTTGGGATTGAGCAGGGTGGATAAGGCGCCGGCGGCAAACCCGGCCGGGACCCCGGTGGACGTCCGCGGGGCACCGGCGTCGGTGGGCGCCTTTTTGCCGTTTCGCCGTGCTTTGACCAGCGTGGAAACGCCCAGATAGACAAGGTAAACGCCGCCGGCAATTTTCAGCCACCGGAAGACCTCGGCGGACTCCTCCAGGATGGCAGCCAGGCCAACACCCACCAGTGCGGCCCAGACCAGGGCGGCCACGCCACTGCCCGCGGCGGCAGCTATTCCGGCCCGGGGCCGGTTCAGGGCGATCCGCAGCACCAGGAAAGTGTCCGGCCCCGGGGTCACGGACAGCAACAGGCACAAACCGGCAAAGGCCAGGAGCGACGTGAGGGTCATTGGTCCATTATGCGGTTCCCGGCCGGCGCCCGCCACGGATGCGGGTCAGCGCCTCGGACGCGGGTCACCGCCACGGACGCAGGTCACCGCCACGGACGCGGGTCAGCGGTGGCTGAACTGCGGCTGGCGCTTTTCCGTGAAGGCGGCCATTCCCTCTTTCTGGTCTTCGGTGGCGAAGACCGAGTGGAAGATCCGGCGTTCGAACAGGACGCCCTGGGCCAATCCGGTTTCAAAGGCGGCGTTCACTGCTTCCTTGGCCAGCATGGCCACGGGCTTGGATTTGGATGCGATGACCTCGGCGGCCTTGAGCGCCTCCGCCACCACATCCTCCGCAGGGACCACGCGGGAGACGAGTCCCGAGCGTTCGGCCTCCTCGGCACCAATGAACCGCCCGGTGAGGATCATGTCCATGGCTTTGGCCTTGCCCACCGCTCGGGTGAGCCGCTGGGAGCCGCCCATGCCCGGCAGGACGCCGAGGTTGATCTCCGGCTGGCCGAACTTGGCGTTGTCCCCGGCAATGATGAAATCG
Organism: Arthrobacter sp.; assembly: GCA_035692345.1. Taxonomy (GTDB): domain Bacteria; phylum Actinomycetota; class Actinomycetes; order Actinomycetales; family Micrococcaceae; genus Arthrobacter. The sequence continues at coordinate 8,564 of DASSIA010000328.1, forward strand.
CACATCATGGCCAGTTCGCAGCCGCCGCCCAGCGCGAAGCCGGACACAGCGGCAATCACGGGGATACGCAGCCGTGTGAAGTCCTCCCAGCCGCGGAACCAGTCTGCGGCGTACATGTCCATGTAGCCCTGCGCGGCCATTTCCTTGATGTCGGCTCCGGCGGCGAACGCCTTGCTCGAGCCCGTGATCACCACCGCCCCCACACCGGGGTCGGCGTCCATGGCGGTGACGGCTGCCACGAGCTGGTCCAAAGTGGCCTTGTCCAGGGCGTTGAGTGCCTCCGGCCGGTTGAGCGTGACCAGCCCTACCCGGCCGCGCTGTTCCACCAGGATGTTCGTGTACTCCGTCATGCGTGACCTTTCAGTAATTCGGATGCTGCTGCTGATTTCGGATGTTGCTAGAGCGATTTGTCGCGGATGTCAGTGATGATGCCGGAGAAGTCCCGGCCCGCTCCGCCTTCAGCGGCAAACGTATCGTAGATTTCCGAGGCCAGCGGGCCGAGCCGGGCCGCCACGCCCGTACTTTCCAGGGCATTCAGCGCGAGCCGCAGGTCTTTCGCCATCAGCGCCCCCGCGAAGCCCGGCTGGTAGTCGCGGTTGGCGGGGCTGGTGGGGACCGGCCCCGGAACAGGGCAGTTGGTGGTCAAGGCCCAGCACTGGCCGGAGGCGTTGGAGGCAACATCGAACAGCGCCTGGTGCGTCAGGCCCAGCTTCTCGCCCAGCACAAAAGCCTCGCTCACCGCGATCATGGAGATGCCCAGGATCAGGTTGTTGCAGATCTTCGCGGCTTGGCCGCCGCCGTGCGCACCGCAGTGGACCACGCGCTTGCCCATCACCTCCAGCAGCGGCCGGACGGCTTCGAAGTCCTCCGGTTCGCCGCCCACCATAAACGTCAGCGTGCCGGCTTCCGCGCCCACCACACCCCCGGAGACGGGAGCGTCCACGGCCCGGTGGCCTGCCCCGATGGCGAGCGCGGACGCTTCCCGTGCCTCGTCAACGTTGATGGTGGAACAGTCCAGGAACATGGTGCCCGGCGTAGCTGCCGCCAGCAGCCCCGGCTGGCCCTCAGAGCCGCGGTAGGCGTCCAGCACGTGCGCCCCGCTGGGGAACATGGTCAGCACAACGTCGGCACCGGCGATGGCTTCCAGCGGACTGGCCACCGTGGGAACACCGTGTGTTTCGGCGGCTTCCAGAGCGGCGGCGACCACGTCGAAGCCCGCCACGGTGTAGCCGGCCCGGACCAGGTTCACTGCCATCGG
>DASSIA010000329.1:0-4262 GCA_035692345.1 Arthrobacter sp.
GGCTGCGATCAACCGTGACGATGTTGCGCACCTAGCGCAGCTCGCTCACATCGAGATGAGTGCTGAAGAGCTGGACAGGATGGCCGGCGAACTCGCCGTCATCGTTGATTCAGTGAAGTCCGTGAGTGAAGCCGCCGGTGATGACGTCCCGGCAACCTCCCACCCGATCCCGCTGACCAACGTGTTCCGCGAGGACGTTGTGGGCCACACCTTCACCGCGGAGCAGGCCCTCTCGGGAGCTCCGGATTCCGATGAGAACCGTTTCAAGGTCCCGGCAATCCTGGATGAGGCATAACCATGACTGACACCAACACACTTATCCGCCTGTCCGCGGCGCAGCTGGCCGGCAAGCTGGCTGCCGGCGAAATTACCTCCGTCGAGGTCACGCAGGCTTACCTGGACCGGATCGCAGCTGTCGACGGCGGCGAACGCGGGGTTAACGCGTTCCTGCACGTCAACACGGAGGAAGCGCTCGCTGTCGCCGCCGAAGTGGACGCCATCCGTGCCGCCGGCGGGGCCGCAGCCGAGGAACTCCACGAACTTGCCGGCGTGCCGATCGCGGTCAAGGACCTCATCGTCACCATCGGCCAGCCCACCACGGCAGGTTCCAAAATCCTCGAGGGCTGGCACAGCCCCTACGACGCCACGGTGGTCAAGCGGCTCCGTGCCGCCAAGATGCCCATCCTGGGCAAAACCAACCTGGACGAATTCGCCATGGGGTCCTCCACGGAGCACTCCGCGTTTGGCCCCACCCGCAACCCCTGGGACCTGGACCGGATCCCCGGCGGCTCCGGCGGCGGTTCGGCTGCGGCCGTTGCTGCTTTCGAGGCGCCCCTGGCTTTGGGTACTGACACCGGCGGATCCATCCGCCAGCCCGGCGCCGTCACCGGCACCGTAGGCGTCAAGCCCACCTACGGCGGAGTCTCCCGCTACGGCGCCATCGCGATGGCCTCCTCGCTGGACCAGATCGGCCCGGTTTCGCGCACCGTTCTGGACTCGGCGCTCCTGCACCAGGTCATCGGCGGGCACGACCCCTTCGACTCCACCTCCCTGCCTGACCCCTTGGCAGACCTCGTCGCCGCTGCCCGCGTGGGCAACGTCGAAGGCATGCGGATCGGCATCATCAAGGAACTCCACGGCGAGGGGTACCAGGCCGGCGTCGAGAACCGCTTCAACGAATCCCTGGAACTGCTCAAGCAGGCCGGCGCCGAGATCGTTGAGGTGTCCTGCCCCAACTTCCAGTACGCCCTCGGCGCCTACTACCTGATCATGCCGTCGGAGGCCTCCTCCAACCTGGCAAAGTTCGACGGCGTCCGCTACGGGCTGCGCGTCCTGCCCGAGGACGGACCCATGACCATCGAACGCGTCATGGCTGCCACCCGCGCGGCCGGTTTCGGCGACGAAGTCAAGCGCCGCATCATCCTTGGCACCTATGCCCTGAGCGCCGGTTACTACGACGCCTACTACGGCTCTGCCCAGAAGGTGCGCACCCTGGTCCAGCGTGACTTCGAGGCCGCGTTCGCGCAGGCCGACGTCCTGATCTCTCCCACGGCGCCCACGACGGCGTTCAAGCTCGGGGAGAAACTCCATGACCCGCTGGCGATGTACCTCAACGACGTCGCCACCATCCCCGCCAACCTGGCCGGCGTCCCCGGACTGACCCTGCCGGGCGGCCTTGCGGACGAGGACGGCCTGCCGGTCGGGATCCAGCTGCTGGCACCGGCCCGCGAGGACGCCCGCCTCTACCGTGTGGGCGCCGTCCTGGAGTCCCTCCTGGAGGAGAAATGGGGCGGCCCGCTGCTGGACCGTGCCCCGGATCTGACGGTGGTTGAGCCTGTCGAAACCCTTGAAGCCAAGGAGGCAAAATAATGATCACTGACGCGACCCTGAGCTTCGAAGAGGCCATGGAGAAGTACGATCCCGTCCTGGGGTTCGAGGTCCACGTGGAACTCAACACCAAGACCAAAATGTTCTCCTCCGCGCCCAACGTCTTCGGCGACGAGCCCAACACCAACGTCAACGAGGTGGACCTGGGCATGCCCGGCGTGCTGCCGGTGGTCAACAGGATCGCGGTCGAGTCCTCGATCAAGATCGGCCTTGCCCTGAATTGCAAGATCGCTGAATCCTGCACGTTTGCCCGAAAGCAGTACTTCTATCCGGACACTCCCAAAAACTTCCAGACGTCGCAGTACGAAGACCCGATCGCCTACGACGGGTACCTGGACATCGAACTCTCCGACGGGACCATCTTCCGCGTGGAGATCGAGCGCGCCCACATGGAAGAAGACGCCGGCAAGCTGACCCACATGGGCGGGGCCAGCGGCCGCATCCAGGGCGCAGACTTCTCCCTGGTGGACTACAACCGCTCCGGCGTTCCGCTGGTGGAGATTGTCACCAAGCCCATCGAAGGTGCCGGTTCCCGTGCCCCTGAGCTGGCCAAGGCGTACGTGGCCGCCGTCCGTGAAATCGTCAAGAACCTCGGCGTCTCCGACGCCAAGATGGAACGCGGCAACGTCCGCTGTGACGCGAACGTATCGCTCCGCCCGCACGGCCGCGAACGCTTCGGCATCCGCTCCGAAACGAAGAACGTCAACTCGCTGCGCGCCGTCGAACACGCCGTCCGCTACGAGATCCAGCGGCACGCCGCCGTCCTGGACTCCGGCGAGCCGGTCATCCAGGAGACGCGCCACTGGCACGAGGACACACGCACGACGACGTCGGGCCGGGCCAAGTCCGACGCCGACGACTACCGCTACTTCCCGGAGCCCGACCTTGTTCCGATTGTTGCTTCCCGCGAGTGGGTGGAAGAACTCCGCGCTACCCTGCCCGAGCCGCCGGCCGAGCGCCGCAAGCGGCTGCAGGCGGACTGGGGCTACTCCGACCTTGAATTCCGGGACGTCGTTAACGCAGGCGTGATGGACGAGATCGAAGAGACCATTGCCGCCGGTGCGTCCGCCTCCGTCGCCCGTAAATGGTGGATGGGCGAGATCGTGGGCCGGGCCAAGAACGCCGACGTCGATCCCGGCCAGTTGGGCGTGGAGCCCGCCACCATTGTGGAGCTGAACCGGATGGTGGAGGCCGGCAAGATCAACAACAAGATGGCCACTGAGGTCCTGGATGGCGTCCTCGCCGGCGAAGGAACCCCGGCGGAAATCGTTGAGAAGCGCGGCCTTGCCGTGGTTTCCGACGACGGCCCCCTGCTGGAAGCCATCGACGCCGCACTCGCCGCGCAGCCCGACGTCGCGGACAAGATCCGCGCCGGCAAGCTGCAGGCCATCGGCGCGATCGTGGGCGGCGTTATGAAGGCCACCCGCGGGCAGGCCGACGCCGGCCGCGTCAAGGAGCTGATCCTCGCGAAGCTCGGCGTCGAAGGCTAAGCAACCGTTATTGCCCCCAACCGGGTAGCGCCAAGTGTCGTTTTGAGCCCACAAAACGACACTTTGGGCTACCCGGTTTGGCTTTAAGTACTCACCTCCCGCCGCGCCAAAGTACCCGTGGTCAGCGGGGCTTTCCGGTTCTAAACTGAAAGTCCAGGGCGCCGTAGCCCTGCCCGTGTTGTGGGAGGAATGGCCATGTCGGTCCGCGAACCGTTGAGGATCCGCAAAGCGCTGCTGGCTGGCGTGGTGGCGCTGGCGCTGACAGGCACAGGAGTCGCCATCGCGTGGTCCGCCACGGGCACCCCGTCGCCCTCGCCGTCTCCATCGGCCTCCGAAAAGGCCAACGGGCAGGAGAACCCAGCCAAGGCCCAGCGCCCGCAGCGCCTGCATGGCGAGAGCGTGGTGAAGAAGGCAGACGGGACGCTCGAAACGGTGGTGAGCCAGCAGGGCACCGTCGACGCCGTCAGTGCAACTTCGGTCACCGTCAAGAGCGAGGACGGCTTCACCCAGAGCTACACCATCAACGGTGACACACGTATCGTGAAGATCCCCGCTGACACCTCGCAGCTGCGCAACGGCAAGGGCAAACTGCCCTCGGCCACGGCCGCCGACCTCAAGGCCGGTGACACGGTGCGTATCGCCGGAACCAAGGACGGCAGCACGGTGACTGCCACCAGGATCTTGGCGGGCCAGCTCCCCGACAAAGTGCCCGGCACCGGAAACGGCAAGTTCAAGGGTCCGGGCCACCGCTTCGGACAGAACCCTGCACAGAACAGCTGATGGTTTCCTGACCGCCGAATTCCTACGCGGGGACGGCTCGGCCGAGGAGGTTCCTGACCTGCCGGAGGCGCTCGTGGAGGTTCAAAACGACAGTAGGCGCTACCC
>DASSIA010000330.1:0-17103 GCA_035692345.1 Arthrobacter sp.
CAACTCAAGGCCGACATCCCCGGAATCGACGAACCCATGGACAAGGTCCTGCTCGCCCAAACCCACGACAAACCCCAATGGTCCCGAGTTGAATGGGCAGAGCAACTCCTCGTCCACGCGTGCACGCACAGCGTCATGCAACACTCCGCCCCCGCCCTGAACGACATTGCCTTCATCAACTGGTGGGAAGTCAGAGGAACCAAAGGCCACCAGTTCCTGGAACTCGTCCTCCAAGCGGACCCCGACTACCGCCCCGCCCGGCTCAGCGACCAAATGATCGGCGCCGGAAGGGTGGCCGGCTGGAGCATGGACAACAGCACTGCGTACCAGAACCGGGGGCTGGAGGCGTACTAAACGGATGAAAGCCGGCAGACTAAAACGCCTATTCCCAGCTTCACCTGGGCCTGTTCCCCGAACCTTTGCGTGCCGTTCACCTTCTTGAACGGTTACAGGCCGCCGACGCGCCGACGGCCTGCAACAGTTCGCGCGGCTAGAGTCCGGCGACTTCCAGGGCTTCCTCACCTCGGATGGTGGCGCCCTTGGAGCGGTTCACCATCAGCCCCAGGAGGTCAAAGACCAGCGTTGCGGCTGCGAGGGTGGTAATGTCCGCGTGGTCGTAGGCGGGGGCGACCTCGACGACGTCGGCTCCGACAATATTGATGCCGTTCAGTCCCCGCAGAAGGGCCAGCAGTTCGCGGGAGTGCAGGCCACCCATTTCGGGGGTACCGGTGCCAGGGGCATAGGACGGGTCAAGCACATCGATGTCGATGGACACGTAGACCGGAGTGTCGCCGAGGCGATCCTTGACTCTCTGGATTGCGGCCGGGACGCCGATGACATCCAAATCCGAGCATCGGATGATCTGGAAGCCGAACTCGTGGTCCCGCAGGAAGTCGTCGCGGTCATAGACAGGCCCGCGGATACCCACGTGCATGGACTTGTCTTCAACGAGCAGTCCCTCTTCGAAGGCCCGGCGGAAGATCGTGCCGTGAGTGATCGGCTGGTCGAAGTAGGTGTCCCAGGTATCCAGGTGAGCGTCGAAGTGCAGGAGGGCAACGGGCCCGTGCACCTGGTTCAGTGCCCGCAGCATCGGAAGGGCGATGGTGTGGTCACCACCGATGGCGATGAGGCGCTTGTCCTCGCTGATCAAGGGTCGTGCCTGCTCTTCGATTTCACGCACTGCCCGGGTGATGTCATAGGGTGTGCAGGCGATGTCGCCCGCGTCCACCACCTGTGCCTCGTATACGGGCTCGACGTCGAGTTCGGGGTGGTAGCCGGGGCGCAGCAGCCGGGATGCCTCGCGGACTGCGGCCGGTCCGAAGCGGGCGCCGGGGCGGAAGGAAGTGCCGCCGTCGAACGGTACGCCTACGATGGCGATGTCATAGTCGGGCACGCGGTCGATTTGAGGGAGCCGGGCGAAAGTTCCGAGGCCGGCGTAGCGGGGTACTTTCGTTGCGTCGACGGGCCCGATTGGCTTGTGGGTGGTCATACCAGTGTTCCTTCTTTGATGGTCGCCGGAGCTGACGGCTTCTTGTCAGTGGTGAGTTCCGCGAGGGATTTGTTGGCGGTTTCCGGTGCGAGCAGGAAGGTCGCGACCAGGCCCACCAGCGAGATGGCGGCACCGATGAGCAGCGAGCCGGCTGCGCCGAAGCTGAGGATGGCGACCGGCATCAGATAGGTGCTGGCTGCCGAGCCAACCCGGCTGATCGCCGTGCCGAAGCCCACGGCCGTGGCGCGGACCTCTGTGGGAAAAAGTTCGTTCGGGTAGACGACTTCCAGGAAGCTGGACGCGCCGGAGGCAAGGGCAAAAATGGCCAGTGCGATGAAGAGCGGGCCCGCCTGGACGTTCGGGATGAACGCGGGGATGGCCAGCGCCACCACGATAATGCCGAAGCTCCACAGGAGCAGTTTGCGTCGGCCGATCCTCTCGACGAGCCACAAACCGGGAACGCCGCCGACCACGAACAGCATGGAAATCAGGAAGGATCCGCCGTACAGGTTGGCATCCCCGGTCATGCCCATGGAAGCGAGCAGGTCCGGCGCGAAGGTGTAGACGGCGAAGAGCGGGATCACCTGGGCGGTCCAGAAAATGGAGACAAAAAGGGTGCGCTTCCAGGCCTGGCCCTTGAAGATGTCCAGGAACTTGCCCTGTTTGGCCGGACTTTCACTGTCCGAGGCGATGTCGGCAAGGCTGTACTGCTGGCCGTAGACCTTCTTGATGATGGCTTCCGCCTCATCCCGTCGGCCGCGGGAGAGCAGCCAGCGCGGGGACTCAGGGGTGCCGAGCCGGCACAGGAGCGTGACGACCGCGAAGATCGCCGGGCTGCCCACCATGATGCGCCAGACGTCCGGGCCCGTGTCACGGAGCAGGAATCCGACGGCGTAGGCAGTTGCTGCGCCGATCGCCCAGACCACGAAGGTGGCACCCAGCAGACGCCCGCGGTGCTTCTTGGGGAGGAACTCTGCAAGGAGCGAGGTGGCGATCGGGTAGTCAGCGCCGATGGCAGCGCCCAGGAGGAAACGGCAAAGGACAACCTGCCAGACTTCGGTGGCGAAGGCGTTCAGGCCGGAGAACACTGCCAGTGCGATGAGGTCGGCGATGTACATCTTGTGCCGGCCGATCTTGTCAGTCAGCCAACCGAAGATAGCCCCGCCGAAGAAAATGCCGACCAGGCTCGCTGCACCGATCAGGCCGATTTCCACCGTGCTCAGGTGCAGGCCTGGGGTCATCGTGATCAAGGCAATTCCGATGATTGACAGCGCATAGCCGTCAATGAAGGGTCCCCCTGATGCGAAGAACGTCAGCTTCTTGTGGAAATTTGTAAGTGGGGCGTCATCAATGAGATTGCTCGTTGCGCTCATTGCAACCCTCTCTGGTTAAGGCTCTTCGTTGAGCCGGGAAGTAAGTGACTTAATCATGAGTGACCGGCGTCACCGGGCATATTCGTCAATTATCTACAAATGGCAAACCGTCCTAGACATTTGTATAAACTCGGAGTGACCGTCCCCCGCACAGACCAAAGGAACACCCCTCGTGATTACTGTTGCCGAACTGATCGCTGAACCTCAGCTGGGCTTGAGCCTGATTGCGGGTTCTGAGGGGCTAGCGAACCGCATCACGTGGGCACACACGTCGGACCTGCCACGGCTGTGGGAGTGGGTGACCGGCGGCGAGATCATGATGACCAACGGGTTGTCGATTCCGGCCGATGCCGCCGGACAGGTCGAACTGGCCCGGTCCCTCGTCGGGGCAGGTGCGAGCGCTTTGGCTATCGGTGAGAAAATGCATGCCCCGCCGCTGCTGCCGGAATTCTTCGAGGCCTGCAACGCACTCCCCTTGCCTGTGATCAACGTGCCCTATCCCCTGCCGTTCATCGCCATTGCCCGATCGGTCGCCGAGGCCTCGCTCCTGGAGGAATCACGCAGACTGCGCCAGACGGCCCGGATCTATGACCTTCTCCGTCTTGCCGGTGCGGAGAATCAGTGGCAGACGCTTCTGAACGCGTTGGCGGCTGAGCTGAAGTCCCGGCTGTTCGTGGTGGATCGGCGGTGCCTGCACCCCTGGCACCCGGACGGCAAGGCCCTACCGTCAAGCCTGACGGCAGAGCTGCTGCATCTCGTCGGCCCTGCCCAGGGAGCGTCGAAGAACTACCAACGGCACCACTTGGTTGACCAGGATGTCCTTCTTATTGACATCCCAACCCATGCCAACGCGCTGCTGCTGGTCCTGCCCGCGTCCGATCCGCACCCCGATGCAGTGGTTTTGCTCCATGCGGCGACGGTCCTTGGCCTGGAGTTGTCGCGCACCGTGCTGGGGCTGGAGAACCGACTCCGGCTGGGATCCGAGTTCCTCCTTCAGGCATTTGACGGCCGATACGGGATCAATGATCTGGAAACCCGCCTGTCCGAATTCAGCATTCCGGGGCAGCAGTTTTTGGTCGTCTCCACATCCACAGGTGCAGGACAGTACCTGGCCAACGCACACTCGAATCTATGGCGCCATGGCTTCCCAACCGCGTGCGTGCAGAGACACAACAGGCTCCATATTCTGGTCTCAAAGGAATGTTCCGACGAACAGTTGCTTCATGTGCTCCCGCCCGGCACCATGATCGGGGTCAGCAGACCGGCAACACCTGCCGGCATTCAAAGTGCACTTCAGGAGTCACTATGGGCCTTGGGAACAGCAGGCAGCACCAGTGAGCAGCTCGTGCGATACGCCGAAGGCCCTTCATGGCTGGGGTTGACCAGCCACGAAGAAGGAGAAGCACTCGTCCAACAGCTCCTTGGCCCGATTTTTGAATATGAGCGCGGACGCCAGCCGGACCTCATTCTCACCCTGAAGACGTTTCTGGACCTGCAACGCTCCTGGCAGAAGACGGCAGCGGCCCTGTTTACTCACCGGCAGACCATCATGTACCGGATCCGGAAAATCAGTGAGCTGACAGGGCTCGACATGACAGCAACGTCATCCCTGGCTCAGCTCTGGTTCGCACTGCAGATCCACGAAGCGATGGAGATTCGCGAGTAACGTCACGGCCTAAGGCTCCCTTTGCGTGCCACCAAGTCGAGCCAGATATCTCAGCAGGACGATCAGGGACGTGCCTGGACACCCCGGGGGCCACTGGCCAGCTTCTGAACCTGCCCCCGCAGCGGCTCATAGCGGTCCAGAATGGCAGCCTGATAGCGCCGCCCGCGCGAGTGGAGCGCCATCTCGTACATGGTCCTATGGGTCTTGGCCGTTTCCAGCAGCTCTTCCTGGCTGGGCGTCCTGATGGTGTTGGCCACGGTGGTATGGACCTCCCACAATGCCGTTCCAAGTTGGGTGGCAAGCTTATTGCCGGCGTGGCCCAGCAGCTGTTCGTGGAAACGCTTCTCTGCTGCCACCACGCCAGCAGGGTTGTTCGCGGCAGCGTGCGTATCCATGGCTGCCAGCGTTTCTTCAATGGCAGGGTCCGGGGTCTGCGCCAGGCCTGCCATGACGTGGTCGGTTAGGGCGATGTCGAACGCTTCCCGCAGGTCAATCAGATCATCAATGACCTCCAAGTCTCCCTGGCTGCTCAACAAGCCCTTGAAGATCAGGCTTTCGATGGTTCCGGCGAAGGACAGCTGCCCAACGAACGTCCCGTGTCCATGACGGATTTCGATGATGTCCAGCGCTGCGAGTGTCCGCAGGGCTTCCCGCACGCTCGAACGGCTGGCGCCGAGGATTTCGGCCAGATCAGTCTCGCTGGGCATGGCGTCTCCGGGGAGCATTCGCCGATCCAGGATGTACCGCTTGAGCCTGTCCGTGAGCGACTCCCGCTCAGTTGCGGGCACAGCCCCGCCACCGGTGTCTGGTTGAGTGCTCATCCCATCGTCCCCTCTACTTCACGCTTCACCACCTGGTGAGCGTCTTATCCAAGACAAGTAGACCACTGTCCGATGTCTCATATCTAGTTGTCTGACGTACTAGGACCTACGACATCCAAAGATCGCCTAGTTTTAGCTAATTTTAACGAAAGGCTTGACTTGGATCACGTTTATCATCAACGATAGGTCCTACATCGTCAGACCTCTTGCAGGCAGCATGTCGTACCACCACAAACCACCCACCGAAGGATGAGCATGCGTGAAGCAGTCGAACACCGCGGCCTGGACCGCCGTGCGTTCTTGAAGTACACCGGCCTGTTGGGCACCGCAGCGGCACTGACCGCAGGAGTGGCCGCCTGCGGCGGACCCAAGTCCAGCGGCTCGGTGGCCGGCAGCGCCGCGGCACTCGACCACATTGACGTCGCCATTGGCTATAACAACAACAGCAGCTGGGACCCCCTGAACACGGGCTCGGCTTTCGCCATGGCAGCGCACAACCACATCTACGAAGGCCTTTGGGATGCCGAGGCCGTAACCCGAGCCCCGTATGCGGCGTTGGCCAGCGAAATGCCTGCAGACCCGGGCGCCAGCGAGTGGACGGTCAAGCTTCGCCCTGGTGCCACGTTCCATGACGGAAAGCCGGTGACCGCGGACGACGTCGTCTATTCCTTCGGCCGCGTCCTGGATACCAAGAGCAAGGTCCTCACGAACGCCTTCTTCGCGTCATGGCTGAACGGCGTTACCAAGGTCGATGACACCACGGTCAAGATCTCCATGAAGTTCCCGTTTGCCTCGGCCGTCCAGCGGTTCTCAATCGTAAAGATCATGCCCAAGCACGTCTTTGAGTCGCAGAACGCTGATTTCCTCAAGCAGGGCAAAAACGCCATCGGCTCCGGACCGTTCAAGGTCAAAGCCCACCAGGACACGTCCTTTACCTCGTTTGAAAAGCACGACGGATACAACGGCTCCCTGAAGCCGACGTTCACTTCCATGCAATGGAACGTCTCGGTGGACGCCGCGGCAAGGGTTGGACTGCTGACCTCAGGCGCCTCCGGGGTCCAGATTGCAGACAACATCCCACAGGACAACATTGACTCCCTCAAGGCCAAGGGGCTCACCGTAGAAGGCGCGGACAGCATGAACCTGCTGGGCCTGGTCTTCAACACCAGCAAGGCACCGTTCAACGACAAGCGCGTACGCCAGGCACTGCGGATGGCCATTGACACCCAGAAACTCATTGACGTCGCCATCGCCGGGAAGGGCACGCCGTCAACGTCCTTCCTGCACACCAAGAGCCCGGAATATCACAAAGCAGCCACCCAGTATGCCTATAACCCGGATAAGGCCAAAGCACTCCTGGCGGAGGCCGGCGTGAAAAACCTTTCGGTGACTCTGCTCTCCACCAACATTTCCTGGACCAAGGTGGCTGTTAACACCATCAAGGAAGGCTGGGATGCTGTAGGCGTGTCCACCACCCTGGACGTTGAAGAGACCGCGGCCTTCAATTCGAAGGTTGCAGCAGGGGAACCTGTGGACGCGTTGACATTCTCCGGCAACCCCAACCAGTTTGGTGCGGATGCTGATTTGAACATCCGCTGGTTTTACTCGAACTCCAACACGTTCCTGCCGTGGAATAAGTGGGGCGAGACAGCGGAATTCAAAGCACTGGACGCACAGCTGAACGCTGCCATACAAGCCACAGATCCGGCAGACCACAAGGCCAAGACCAATGCAGCCCTGGACACGATTGCCGACGAAGCCGTGATCTACCCGGTGATGCACATGCAGCTGTTCACGGCGTGGGATCCCCGGAAGATGGACAGCGTCAAGGCACTGGACATCCCTGGCGTGAACCTTCTCAAGGCGACCCGGACGGCCTAGATATAGGCGCCCCTCATCGTTTGCCGGGGCTTTGGTAGGACGGACCCCCGGCAAACAATAGGTGCGTGCCGGGGCCCCGGTGGGCCTGGGCCCCGGCACACACCCTCTTTCCTCTCCCAACGCAAAGGATTCCGCAGTGGTAATGGTTCTACGGCTGCTCGGACGACGTGTCATCTCGCTGGTGCCGCTGGTTCTGGGCATCATCCTCTTCGTCTTCACCGTCATGCAGTTCTCCAAAACCGATCCCGCCGTGGCAGTCTTTGCAGATGCTCCGGTCTCTACGGACCAACTGGAGCAATTCCGGGCCCAGCACGGCCTCAACGATCCCTTCTTCGTCAAGTACTTCGTCTTCGTGGGGCTTATCCTCCAAGGCCAGTTGGGCAAGAGCCTGGCCACCGGCGAAACAGTGGTCACCATGATCTCCACAGCTTTGCCCCTGACACTGCAACTGACCTTCCTCGGCCTGATCATCGCCCTGACCCTGGCGCTCTTCCTGGGTACGGTATCGGCAATCTACCGCGACCGCTGGCCGGACCAGATCATCCGATTCGTCACCCTGCTGGGAGTCGCCGCGCCGTCGTTCTGGATCGCGCTCCTGCTGGTCCAGTGGCTGGCCATCGAGAATCCCCTTTTCCCCGCCAGCCGCTACGTCAATCCAGGAGACTCGTTCCCGGGCTGGCTGCAAAGCATGACGCTGCCGGCGGCGTCGCTGGCGTTCCCCATTGCCGCCCAAATGACGCGCATCATCCGCACATCCATGGTGGAGGAACTGGACCGGGACTACGTCCGCACCGCCCGGGGCGGCGGCCTGCACCCCGTCGTGGTCGTGGGGCGCAACGTCCTGCGCAACGCCCTCATCAACCCCCTGAACGTCCTTGGCCTGCGGGTGGGTTACCTGATGGGCGGCGCCGTCGTCATCGAGCAGATGTTCAACCTGCCGGGCATGGGCCAGATCATGATCGATGCCGTGAAGAACAATGAGCCAGCCATTGTCCAGGGTGCCGTTCTCACCATTGCGTTGGGCTTTGTGGTCATCAACCTCATCGTGGACGTCCTCTCCATGATCGCCAACCCCCGCCTGAGGAGTCACACATCATGAGAATGCAGCTCGCCGCACGTCTTTCCCGGCCCGGATTCAAGCTCGGCCGGCTTACGGTCTCGGGCTGGATCGCCGTCGTCATCATCACGTTGGTGGTGCTGGGCGCCGCCCTGGGTCCGCTGGTCATCGCCGCAGACCCCAATCTCCAAACGGTGTCCCTCAACAAGGCACCAAGCTGGGAGCATCCCCTGGGCCTGGACGGTCAGGGGCGTGATCTGATGGCTCGGCTGGCCACTGGCGCCCGTTGGTCCCTGGCCATCGGCCTCGGCTCCACCCTGCTTGCCCTGGTCGCCGGCGCGGTGATCGGATCCATTGCAGCGACCAGCCGCAAGGTGGTCGATGAAGTCATCATGCGCATCCTGGACATCATCATGGCCTTCCCCGGCATCGCCCTGGCCGCCGTCCTGGTGGCCGTCTTCGGCCGGGACCTTCCGGTGCTGATCGCCGCGATCGGCTTCCTCTACACCCCCATGGTGGCCCGCATCGTCCGCGCCAACGTCCTGGACCAATACGACGAGGACTATGTCGCGGCGGAGAAGATCATCGGCGCCAAGCGGTTCTTCATCCTCACCCGCCATGTCGCCGTCAACTGCGCCGCACCGATCCTGGTCTTCTGCACCGTGCTGGTAGCCGACGCAATAGTGTTCGAAGCGTCCCTGTCCTTCATCGGCGCCGGCGTCCAGCAACCTTACGCCTCCTGGGGCAGCGTAATCGCCGAGGGCAAGGAACTGCTGATGCTCGGCGGTTGGTGGGCCACCACCTTCCCCGGCCTGCTGATCTTCCTGACAGTCGTGTCCCTGAATGTCCTTTCAGAGGGCCTATCGGACGCACTGGCCGCTCCCACCGCCAAGGCTTCCCGAGCAGCCACGACAGCGATCAGGGCCGAATTTTCCGAGGCAAGGGAGGTCTGCTCGACCAGCTCCGTCGTCGAACTGCCCGGCCTTACCGTCGCCGCGGCCCGTATCAAGGGCCGGCTGAAAGACTTCTCGGGTCTGGCGCCCGTGCTATCCGTGAAGGACCTGACAATCTCGTTCCCGGATCGTCACAACGGCGTCAACGTCGTCAACGGCATCAGCTTCGATGTCCGCCCGGGTGAGGTCCTCGGCCTGATCGGCGAATCCGGATGCGGCAAATCGCTCACGTCGCTGGCCATCATGGGCCTGGAACCACGCGGCGCCCTGATTAGCGGCTCCATCCTGTTCCAGGGGGAGAACCTGCTCCACATGAAGCCCGGGAAACGGCGGGCACAGATGGGCCACGGCATCTCCATGATCTACCAGGATGCGCTGTCCTCGCTCAATCCGGCGATGACCATCAGGTCCCAGCTGGGTCAGTTCGTCCGCCGCGGCGGCAAACGCAGTTGCGAGGAACTGCTGGAACTGGTGAACCTGGATCCGCAGCGTACCCTCAAGGCGTTTCCGCACGAACTTTCCGGCGGCCAGCGCCAGCGCGTGCTGATCGCCATGGCCCTCTCCCGCGAACCGAAGCTGATCGTGGCCGACGAGCCGACGACGGCGCTCGACGTTACCGTCCAGGCCCAGGTCATGAAGCTTCTGTTGCGGCTCAAGGAAGAACTGGGGTTTGCGTTGGTCCTCGTCTCCCACGACCTCGCCCTCGTTTCCGACATTGCGGACCGGGTGGTGGTAATGTATGGCGGTCAAGTCGCCGAATCAGGCTCCATCGACGCCGTCGTAGGCCAACCTGCACATCACTACACGCGCGGTCTGCTATCCGCCGTGCTGTCCCTGGAGGCAGGGGATGAAAGCCTCACACAGATCAAGGGCGTGGTTCCCTCCCCGGCCAATTTCGCAGCCGGCTGCCGTTTCGCTGACCGCTGTCCCCTGGCCACCGCCATTTGCCAAACCGCAGAACCCCCTGTGATCCAGTCGGGGGAAGACCACCTCGTCGCGTGCCATCACCCGGCCGTCGAATTGGACAAGCTGATGAAAGAAGAGGCCCTGACATGAGGACATCACCAGCCGGGAATTCCCTTCCGCGCGCATCCGCCCAAGCCAAGCCGCCCGTCCTCGAACTGCGGGACATCCACGTGCGGCACGGCATCAAGGGCGCCAGCCTCTTCGGCAAAGAGACGGTATACGCCCTGACAGGAGCCAACCTGAGCGTCGCAGCCGGGGAGACCATTGGCATCGTCGGCGAGTCGGGGTGCGGAAAATCGACCCTGGCCAAGACTATCGTTGGCCTGCAGGAACCGTCGGACGGCGCCGTCCTGTTCAACGGGGCACCCCTGTGGGAGATGTCCGCCGAGCACCGCCGCACCGAATTCGGCCGCAATGTGGGCATGATCTTCCAAGACCCGTCCACGGCCCTGAACCGCCGCCTGCCCATCCGCCGGATCCTCCGGGATCCGCTGGACATCCATGGTCTCGGCAGCGGTGCGTCCCGTGAGGCCCGGGTGCGCGAGCTCATGGACCTCGTGGGACTCCCACCGAGTGCTGCCGATGCACTGCCCACCCAGCTCTCGGGTGGCCAGCGCCAGCGGGTTGCCATCGGCCGTGCCCTGGCGCTGGGTCCCTCACTGCTGGTGGCCGATGAGCCCACCTCGGCTCTGGACGTCTCGGTCCGCGCCCAGATCCTCAACCTTCTGCTGCGCCTGAAATCCGAGATGAACCTGGCCATGGTGTTTATCTCCCACGACATCCAGACCGTGCGGCGAATGAGCGACAGGATCGTCACCATGTACCTGGGGCGGATTGTGGAGGAGGTACCCTCCGAACTGACCCCCGGTGGGGTGGCACACCCCTACACCACGGCCCTACTCTCGGCCACGCCCAGCATCCTGGACGAAATCAGCCCGATAAATCTGGAAGGCCCTGTGCCCTCCGCGGTCCGGCCGCCGTCCGGCTGCCCCTTCCGAACCCGCTGCTGGAAAGCCACAGCGGAGTGTTCAGCCGAGATGCCCGCCCTGAGCGTGCTGGGCCGGTTACCCCTCCACACGGTGCGTTGTTTCCACCCCATGAACGGCGACGACGAAGCCCCGGCCGCGCCGCTGTCGGCCTAGGGCCGGCCCCATCCCTGTTGCGAACCCTTCATACCTTTCTGAACCTTTCTAAAGAGGCACCTTCATGAGTCTTTCCCCCGTCCCCATCCGCGTCGCAGTGCTTGGATCCGGCTTCTTCGGCACCACCCTGGCCTTGGCCTGCAAGGACGATGAGGCCTTCGACGTCACCTCCATCTGCGATCTGGACTCCGCATCGGCTGCCGACCTGGCGCGACGCGTCGGTGCGCGCGCACTCTCGGATCCCGCCCAGCTGGCCGCCGCGGACGACGTCGACCTTGTCATGATCGCCACCCCGAACCACACACATGCCGGGGCAACCATCGACTTGCTCGATGCCGGCAAGAGCGTCTTTGTCGAAAAGCCCTTGGCCATCACGGGACCGGACGCTCTGGCTGTGGTCGAGGCCGCCGGGCGCAGCGCCGGCCTGCTGCTGGTGGGACATGTGGAACGGACCATGCCCGGCATTAAGCGGATGTTCCAGGCGGCCCGGTCCGGAGAATTGGGGACACTGCTGGAAGGCTACGGTAGCCGTTCCCGGCTGATCCATGTTCCGCAGGGGGCGGACAACTGGTGGAAGCTTGACGGGGCCCGCACCGGCGGTGAATTGCTGCACGAAATCCACGAGCTCGACCTGCTGACCTGGTTTCTGGGCGAACCGGTGGAAATCCGTACGACGGCAGGGGCTCCCCAGCAGGCGGGCGCCCATATGGAGGACAGCGTCCACAAGACCACGCTGAAGTTCGCCTCCGGTGCCGTCGCGTACCACGAGCTGTCGACCTCAGCCCACGTGCCGGACTGGCGTTTCCGCATCTCCGGCACGGTGGCGGCCCTCGAGGCCAATCTGAGGACCGGCGTCGTCAGCCAGTACACGGACGGCCATGTGAGCGCCCAATGGGGCATCTTTGATTCGGAGCAGGCCAACGCCTCGCTGCGGGATTCAGCCGAGCGGAAGCAAGCCTACAACGCCGCCGGGGCAACGAGCCCGTTGTGGATGCAGGCCGCCGTCGAATGTGAGCTGGCGGAGATCGCAGCCGCTATGCGCGGGGACGAAAGCGTGCTGGTGGAAGCCCCGGCAACGGCGGTAGTGGCCGGCGCCGAAGCCATGGCCCAGGTTGCCGCGGCCCGCCAAGTAGCCGCCCGTGCTGCCAGTGTTGCACTGGCAGGAGTCTAAGGATGGCCAGCACTGTAGCCATCATTGGCAGCGGGAACATCGCCCGCGACCATCTGGCGGCCCTGCGGGAAATCCCAGGAGTGGAGGTGGCGTACGTCTACGGTTCCAGCCTCGAACGGGCCGCCTCACTGGCCGCCCTGTACCCGGGTGCCAAAGCCACCACGGACATCGGCAAAATCCTCAAGGATCCGGCCATCACTGCGGTGGACGTCACGAATGCCACCCCCGACCACGCCCGGTTCACCATCGCAGCCGGCCAAGCGGGCAAGCACGTGCACGTGGAGAAACCAGCGGCCTTGAACCTGGCAGATCTGGACCTCATGGCGGAGGCAACGGAAGGGCGCGGACTGAGCCTGATGGTGGGCCAGACCGTGCGGTTCCAGCCCTCCATCGCCACCATCGCCGCCTCCATCCAGGCCGGTGAGATCGGCACCGCCCGGCTCAGCCACGTCAGTTGGTACACCGGATATGTGTGGCCCGGCGGGTGGCGCGGCTGGCAGCTCGATGCCGCCAAGTCCGGCGGCCACCCAGTGCACAATGGCAGCCACTGCATCGATCTGGCCGTGTGGCTGCTCCAGCGCACGCCGGTCCGTGTGTTCGCCCGCTCGTTCCCCAGCTATGCCGCCCAGATGCCCGTGCACGACAGCTTCCACCTGACCGTAAAGTTCGACGACGGGTCGCTGGCCTTGTTGGAAATTTCCTACTCGCTGCGTAAACACGCGGATGTGCTGCGCCGGATTGTCGTCGCCGGGTCGGAGGGGACACTGGCGCACTCCACCCAGGACGATCCGGGCCTCAGCAGCGACGGCGCTCGGCCGGCGCCCAGTTCCGTTGAAGGGGCTATGACCGCCCAATTGCGTCACTGGATCGAGCTCATCGAAGGACGCGCGGAGCCGATCGTTAAGACTGGGGAGGTCCGTGCCGCCCTTGCAACCGGTCTCGCCGCCCAGCAATCCCTGGACGCCGGGCGTGCCATCGATCTGTCCATCCCGTCCATCCATGAGAAAGGGGGTACCCGGTGAGCACCCAAGCCTCCGCCCAGAACCCGCAGCCCCGTCTGCGCATCGGCTTCCTATCAGGCATCCGCCACGCAGTGCCCTATGCGGAGCTTCTGGCCGAGAATGCAGACATCGATCTGGTGGGCGTCGCCGAAGAGACCGCGAGTCCTGCTTGGATGCACGAAGATTCGGCCAAGACCGCCAACAGCCTGGACATCGCGTACTTCAACAGTCTCGAACCGCTGCTGGATCCGGCCACCGTCGACGCAGTCATTATCTGCAGCGAACCTACCCGCCACGCGGCACTGGCCACCCGGGCCCTGACGGCGGGGCTGCACGTCCTGGTGGACAAGCCCATCGGTACCCGTGTGGAGGACATTGCGGCTCTGGCGGCTGCCGAAGCATCCGCCAGGAAGTCACTGAGTGTCATCAACCGGCTCCACTCGCCAGCGGTCCAACGGCTACGGCGGTGGGTCGATGCCGGGAACATGGGGCTCCCGTTGCATGTCGATGTGGAGTGGTTTGCCAGCGGCGCCCACTTTGCCACTTCGGTGGAGCGACCCGAGTTAGTCGTGGATCCGGCGCTCTCCGGGGGAGGAGAGATCCTGAATTTCCTGCTGTACCCCGTGGATTACATCCGTTTCCTGACTGGACTGGAAGTTGTGGAGGTTCACTGCGAGGCCTCGACCCTGTTCAGCGGACTGCACCGGGATAACGGCGTCGAGGACACCGCTGTCGCATCCCTCCTGCTGGAAAACGGGGTGACGGCCACCGTGACTTTGGGCCGTGTTCCCGCCGCACCCGGGTTGGGGCCGGTCTCCTCCAGCATCCGTATCCTTGGGTCCCACGGCAACGCCAGCTCCGACGACGACAAACCGCAGGTCAGCCGGTTCGACACTGCTGGCGGCGTCTCCGCCGTGCCGGTGGAGGGGCCGAGTTCCGTGGCCATCCTGCGGCGCATGCTCAACCAGTGGGTGCAGGATCTTCGCGCTGGCAGCAGCCCCGACTACGGCCTGGCCGACGCGGCGGCAAGCCTGGCCGTCATCGACGCGGCCTACGCGTCCGTGGCCCAAGGCCAGCCCGTCCGCGTGGCGGCAGTCGTTTCATACGTGAATTGAACCACCCATCCCCTACGAGCTACCCGTTCACACCACAGCGTTTCGAAAGGAAATTCCATGTCTGAGGTCCGTTACGGCCTGGTCGGCGCCGGATACTTCGGTCTGGCCATTGGCCGCGCCCTACTCAAAGAACCCTCCTCCAGCATCACCCGGGTTTTCGATCCGGAAAACTCAGCGAATGCGGCACTCGTGCTCGGCGCCGACGTGAGTGCATCCATCGAAGTGCTTTGCGCCAGCGAGGACGTGGACGCAGTCATCGTCGCCTCCCCCAATTGGGCCCATGCCGAGGCGGTGCTCGTCGCCGCACAGCACGGCAAGCACGTCTTCTGCGAGAAACCCATAGCCCTCTCCTACGAAGATTGCTCCCGTATGTTAACCGAGACCGCACGGGCAGGGGTACTTTTCATGGCCGGGCACGCCATGAATTTCATGTCAGGTGTGCGCCGGGCGAAGGCCCTCATTGCCGAGGGCGCGATTGGCGAGGTGGTGTTTTGCCGCGCGGTGCGCAACAACTGGGAAGAACCGCAGGAGGAAGTGACCTGGAAGAAACGCCGAGAGCTCTCCGGCGGCCACCTGTACCACCACATCCACGAACTGGACTTTGTGCAGTCCATCATGGGCCCGGCCGTCACGGCGACCATGGCCGGCGGAAATGTCGCACACCTCGGGCCGGGGCACGGCAACGAAGACGATCTTTTGCTGATAACCCTTGAGTTCGGCAACAACACTTTCGCCGCCCTCGAGTACGGGTCCGCCTTCCGGTGGCCCGAACACTATGTGCTCATCGAGGGCACCAAGGGCGCTATCCGCATCGACCTTCAGGACACCGGCGTCGAGGTACGCACCCCGGGGGGCACTGAGTTCAGCCTGCTCCATCGCTCCCAGGCCGAGGACGATGACAGGACGACGTTTTACAACCGCGGCGCCGCAGACGGCGGGGTCCTTTTTGGTAACCCGACCATAGAACCACCGCTATGGCTGCGCGGCATGATTGAGGAGGAGCTCTCCTATTTCCATTCACTGCTGCGGGGCGAGCCAGCGATGGTGGAATTCGCGGCGCTAACGGATGGCAGTGCCGCCGCAGCATCAATCGCCACTGCTGATGCCCTGAGCCTGTCGCTGCGCGAGGGACGCAAAGTGCTCATCTCAGAAATCACAGGCCGGTGACGCGAACTGCCGGTATCCTGTCGCCTGCCTCATTCGGCTAGTGACATTGGTCCGACTGCCTTTCCCTAGTAGGGCGTGCACCGAATCTCCGTTAGGCCCGGAAGCGGTTGGCAGGAAGGGCAACGGCGCAGTCTTGTCGTTGAGGGACGGTGTGGAGGTTCTGGTGGGGCAGCCCTGGCGGAACATTTCCGAGCGATCGGACTCCGTTGCCGTTACTGCTTCATGCGCAGCGTCTTCTGAAGCGCTCCCCCATGGCCTCCACGATCATCCCGAATTCGGCGTGTGCCAGGAACCGGGCCTCGTCCTCGGCTTTATTGCCTAACGGGTGTTGGACTCCGCGGCACGGATTGTCCGTCCCGTAGCCCAGACGGATGGCCGTCTCCATCGCCGAGAAGATCAAGCCATGGATGTTCCTGATGGTTTTGGCAGAACGGTCCTTCTTCTGCACTGACTTGATCCAGTACGTCAGGCGCCGACAGTCAAGCTTATCCACGGGTTGGGGCCCGATTACGTCCGCCAGGTGCAGCTTCAGCATGGTCCGATACGTGTGTACCGTTCCAACGGACGGCCGAACCAGAAGGTCGATGTACTCCTTTACCACCTCGGCCACGGTGGGTGATTGGAAAGGTTCGCAACCATCTGGAAAGGTTCGCAACCATCGCACTCTGGGCGATCTCAAATGATTGGTTGTCGGCGTCAAGGTGACGCTTCAGCGTCTCGGCTTCAGCCGATGTGGTGAAGGTGACGCTCTGTGCTTTGCGATTGCCGGGTCACGCCAGCAGACCATGAAGGACGTCGTTCCGTCCCTTTGGTGCGCTTTCGAATGCTGGCCATAGCCAGAATGCCACGCCGCTGTCCACACTCAGGGAACTACAACCCCACTGAGCTGCGGAAACACTGTGCCCGAGGTGGGACTCGAACCGGTGTCCGGCCCTTGCAAACACTGGGAACCCGCGGAAACCTAGCCAATCGGGCCCAGTCCGGCAACAGTACGACCGAGTCCGAAGCCCAAGGTGTGCACATTGTGCACACCCCCTTTTTTGCCTTGCGGCGACACCCCAATGCGCCGGACATGTCCAAGAAGATGTGCCGCCGGCCCAGCACAGCGCGACTGGCGAGACTAGTACGATTTCCATCGGCGCATGATACTCGAGCACGAATCCAAGGTCCACGTAAACCGCCCCTTCCCGTCCATCCGCTATTGATTTCTCTCGTCCATTCATTGCGCATCCGACGGCGCAGGACATGACCGACACCCCTGGCCCAGCCGCTCAGCCCACTAGCCATGCACTTGTCACCGT
>DASSIA010000331.1:0-8810 GCA_035692345.1 Arthrobacter sp.
GACCTGAGCTGGTCCACCACCAAAACCGTGGACCAGATGTGCGAGGACCACTGGCGCTGGCAGAAGAACAACCCCCTCGGCTACACGTCATAAACAGCAACTGATCAGCAACGCGGGGTCACTTAACGCCCAAAATAGGGCCCCGAAAGGGCGGAATGTGACCCCGCGTTGCTTTCAGGACGTGTAGCCGAGGGGGTTGTTCTTCTGCCAGCGCCAGTGGTCCTCGCACATCTGGTCCACCGTCTTGGTGGTGGACCAGCTCAGGTCCGCCAGTGCTGAGGTGGCGTCTGCCCAGAATGCCGGGAGGTCGCCCGCACGCCGGCCGGTGATCTCGTACGGGATGGGCTGGCCCACGGCCTTCTCGAAGGAGCGCAGGACCTCCAGCACGGAGGAGCCCTTGCCGGAGCCAAGGTTCCAGCGGTAGACGCCTGAGCGGTCCGCGACGTGGTTCAGGGCCGCCACGTGGCCTTCGGCGAGGTCCACCACGTGGATGTAGTCCCGCAGGCAGGTGCCGTCAGGAGTGTCGTAGTCGCCGCCGAAGACCATCAGCTTGTCGCGCCGCCCAACAGCCACCTGGGCGATGAACGGCACCAGGTTGTTGGGGATGCCCTGGGGATCCTCGCCGATGCGGCCTGAGGGGTGTGCGCCCACCGGGTTGAAATAGCGCAGCAGGGCAATGTGCCACCGGGTGTCTGCGGCGCCCAGGTCAGCGAGGATGTCCTCGATCTGTTCCTTGGTGCGGCCGTAGGGGTTGTTGGCACCGATCTCCATCTTTTCCACGTAGGGGATGGGATTGTGTTCCCCGTACACGGTGGCGGACGAGCTGAAGACGATGGAGCGGACGTCATGGCGGTCCATGACCCGGATCAGGTTCAGCGTGCCCACCAGGTTGTTGTAGTAGTACTTGAGCGGTTCGCGGACGGACTCACCCACGGCCTTGAGGCCGGCGAAGTGGATCACGGCGTCGATCGTGTTGGCGGCGAAGACGCCTTCCACCGCGGCTTCATCCACCAGGTCCACGTTGTGGAATTCCGCGGCCTTGCCGCTGAGTTCGGCAACCCGGCGCAGGGACTCCTCACTGGAGTTCACCAGGTTATCGATCACCACCACGTCATGGCCGGCTTCCTGCAGGGACAAGACAGTGTGGGAGCCGATGTAACCGGTGCCACCTGTGACCAGAATTTTCATGCCCCCAACGCTATCCCAATTCCGCGGATGCGGGGATTTAAGCACGGGTGTGCTAAATAATAGGGGTGCCCAAAATTGTTGATGCCGAAGCCCGGCGCGCGGAAATCGTCGAAGCGGTCTTCAGGATCATTGCAGTGGACGGGCTGGAGCGGGCTTCGCTGCGTGAGGTGGCCGATGAAGCAGGCTTGGCCGTGGGCTCCGTCCGGCACTACTTTGCCGGCAGCGAAGAACTGCTCAGCCATTCCTTTACCGCTGTTGTGGACCGGATCATGGTCCGGCTTTCAGCCGCGTTGCCGGCAATGCACGAAAGCACACCTGGAACCGGCCCGCACCGCGCAGCGGTTTTAACCCTGCTGGGTGAATTTCTGCCGCTCGACGAGGAACGTGCCGTGGACGCCTGCGTGTGGATGGCCTTCAAGAATGCGGCCAGGATCCGTCCCTTCCTGGCAGCCGTTGCCGATCGGAGCCACCGGGAGGTGGCTGCCGTCGTCGGGCAGGTGATAACCGCTCTGGTAACGGACGACGGCGACGGGCAGCAGCAACTGGCGGTCGAGGCAGAGAGGCTGCTGGCGACGTTGGACGGATTGTGCATGCACGCCCTCCTGCAGCCGGCCTGGATGACGGCGCAGATGTGCCATGACGTCCTGGACCGGCATCTGAGGAGCCTGGCCGCCTGACATTACCGTCCAGTGTCATCGGGAATAGACTGGGAGCCGGGGGAGCGGAACCGGCCGGCAAAACCGGCACAGGCAGGCCACAGGAGGAGTAGGGATGCATCGCACAGGTGGTTCCGGCTGGGAGATCACCACGGACACGTCAGGGCCGCTGATGATCGCGCTCTTCGTCCGTGATGCGGCGGGACTCGACGGCGCCGGCAACCCTGCGTTGTCGCATGCCGCGCCGAAGATCCGCCATGCCGACCACTCGCATCTCACCGCCGACGTCGGGGGGCAGAGCGCGCTCAAAACCGAATGGGAAGCCTGGTGGGAGCAGTTACTGAAGGCACACCCCCAGACGTCGCCGGAGCTGTCCCCTCCGGACTTTGAGGAATTCGGAAATTCCCCGGCCCTCCGGCGTGTCCTGCAGGCACACTTCGGTGCAGCCCTGACCTGGGCACGGGAACGCCGGAGTGAATACGCCAAGCTGGAAGCGGAGCGGGTTGCCAGCGGTTCGGACCAGCTGTTGGGTGACATGGTGGACGACCGCCTGCTGGAAGTGGGCCGGGGCGCACGGGACTTCAGCCTGACCATCATTGAACTGCCGCTGAACGAACAGCGTGCGTGGTACCTGGAACCGGACAAGATCATCATGAGCCGTAACCTCATGGAAGCGCCGGAGCTCTTCCGCAGCTTCGTCCAGCCAGTCGTGGAAATCCTGGTCTGAGCCCGCGCAACCAACCCGCCCGCGAAGTCAGCCGCCGGTGCCTGCCGGTGCCACCGTAATGCGGACCTGGCCAGCGGGCGCGTCAGACCCCTGCCAGCCGTTCTGTTCCCCACGGTTCCAGCTCCGGCCGGCAACCTCCACGCGCGTCAGAGCGAGGTCTTTGGCGTTGGCCACTGCCCACTGCGCCACAGACCAGGCCCAGGTTCCGTCGGCTTCCACCACCAGGGAGCCGCCGTCGACGGTGGTCCCCAGCGGCCCGTAGGCCTGGGCGAGTTTGGCCTCGACGGCGGCCGGGCTGCCGGGGTCATGCGGTGCGCGGAGCGTGCATTGCACGGCTCCGGGCGTCTGTCCGCTCAGGCCGGACGCGAAGGAACGGCCCATGTCCTCGTGCTGGGCGTAGGCGAGGGGGTACGCCGAGCGTTGGACCTGCTGGGCAGCGTCGGTGATCTCCAGGGACTGATAGCCGGGAATTTTGACCAAGGCATCGTAGAAGGCATTGGCGGCATGGTAAGGATCCATGACCTGGGCCTCGGTTCCCCAGCCCTGCGAGGGGCGTTGCTGGAAGAGCCCGCGGGAGTCAGGGCCGGCCTGGTCACCATGGCCGATGTTGCGCAGCTTGGATTCCTGCATGGCGGTGGCAAGGGCGATGCTCGCTGCCCGCGGAGGAAGCCCGCGCCGCACGGCCACGGCCGTAATCAGTGAGGCGTTAACCGCCTGGTCCGTGGCAAGTTCCGTGCGCTGCCTCCCGACGTCGGCCGTGCAGCGCTCCGTGACCAGGGTTTCGGAGCGCTGCATGAACGTGACCGCCGTGTAGATCCCCGCGCCTGCAAGGGCCAGGGTGAGCAGCAGCACGATGGGGCGAAGAAAACTGCGTCCACGTGCCACGAAGGGGTCAGTTGGCGTGGAGGGCGTCGTTGAGTTCCACTGTCTGGCCCTTGCGCGGCAGGGCTTCGACGGTGCCGGTGGTCGAGTTGCGACGGAACAGCAGGTTCGGAATCCCGGACAACTCGGCAGCCTTCACAATCTTGGTGGTGTCCTCGCCGACTTCGTCCTTGGGGCCCGGCACACGCACCCGCGTTCCAGCCGTGACGTAAAGGCCGGCCTCCACCACGGAGTCATCCCCGATGCTGATGCCGACGCCGGAGTTGGCACCCAGCAGGACGCGCTCGCCCACAACGATCTTTTCCTTGCCGCCGCCGGAGAGGGTGCCCATGATGGACGCGCCGCCGCCGACGTCGCTGCCGTCGCCGGTGACGACGCCGGCCGAGATGCGGCCTTCCACCATGGACGCGCCCAGGGTGCCGGCGTTGAAGTTTACAAAGCCTTCGTGCATCACGGTGGTGCCTTCGGCGAGGTGGGCACCGAGACGCACGCGGTCGGCGTCGGCGATCCGGACACCGGAGGGCACCACGTAGTCCACCATGCGGGGGAACTTGTCGACGCCATAGACGGTGACGGCCCCACGACGGCGAAGCTTGGCGCGGGTCAGTTCGAAGCCTTCCACGGCGGCCGGGCCGAAGTTGGTCCACACCACGTTGGGGAGCTTGCCGAAGATGCCGTCCAGGTTGATGGTGTTGGGCCGGACCAGGCGGTGGGAGAGCAGGTGCAGCCGCAGGTACGCGTCGGCGGTATCAGCCGGGGCTTCATCAAGGTTGATCTGGACGAAGACAACTTTCTGCTCGGTCCCGCGGTCCGCGTCGGTGCCGGTTTCGGCGAGCTGGACCAGGGTTTCGTCAGCGTTCTCCACGGCGCGCAGGTTCTCGGCCGCAAAGCCCAGGGCAGGCGCGGGGAACCAGACGTCAAGGACGGTGGCGACCGCATCTTCCCCGCCTCCGGCGGTTGCGATGGTTGCCAACCCGAAGCCATAGGCGGAGCGGGCATCGGGCGTTGCGTTCTGGTTCTCGGGCGCGGTGGAGGTAGCGGTCTCAGTCATGGCCCCAGTCTACCGAGGGGCGGGCGTCGCGTTCGAACTAGACTGGCAACGTGACTGCTGAAACCGCCCCGGACCCAATCGCCGCGCTCCTGGATCTCCGCCAGGACGTCTCCATGCTCACCGCCGCCCTGATGGACATCAACAGTGTGTCCGGGAACGAGACGGAGCTGGCTGACGCCGTCGAAACTGCGCTGCGTGCCATTCCGGAGCTCCGTGTTGTCCGCGACGGTGACTCGATTATTGCCCGCACCGAACTGGGCAGGCCCGAGCGGGTCATCCTGGCCGGGCATCTGGACACCGTGCCGCTGCCCGTCACGGCGGGCGCGCGCGGAACAGTCCCGTCCACCTGGGAATCAGGGGTGCCGGGGGAGGGCTTGCTCTACGGGCGCGGAGCGACGGACATGAAGGGCGGCGTGGCCGTGCAGCTTGCGCTGGCAGCCACCATGTTCGACGGCGGCGCGGCACCGAAGCGGGACGTCACCTTCGTCTTCTACGATCATGAGGAAGTGGAAGCCGTGAAGAGCGGCCTGGGCCGGCTGGTCCGCAACCACGGGAGCCTCCTTGGCGGCGACTTTGCCATCCTGCTGGAGCCGACACACGGCACCGTGGAGGGCGGCTGCAACGGCACCAGCCGTTTTGAGGCCACTACCGTGGGGGAGGCTGCGCATTCGGCCCGGGCGTGGATGGGCAGCAACGCCATCCACGCGGCAGCGCCGATTCTCGCCAGGCTGGCCGCCTACGAGCCGCGGACCATCAACGTGGACGGCCTGGACTACCGCGAGAGCCTGAATGCGGTGAAGATCAATGGCGGCACCGCCGGCAACGTCATTCCGGACCGCTGCGTGGTGGAAATCAACTACCGCTTTGCCCCGGACAAGTCGCCGGACCAGGCGGAGGCGCATGTCAGGGAACTCTTGGCGGGCTTCGATGTCGTCCGGACGGATGCCGCTGCCGGTGCCCGTCCAGGCCTTAACCACCCTGCCGCCGCGTCCTTCGTGGCCGCAGTCGGAGCCGAGCCCAAACCGAAATACGGCTGGACCGACGTCGCGCGTTTCAGCGAACTGGGAATCCCGGCGGTGAACTTCGGCCCTGGCGACCCGCTGCTGGCCCACAAAGACAACGAGCACGTTGATGCCAACGCCGTCCGGGAGTGCCTGCGGGTGCTGCGGAGCTGGCTTTCGGCGTAAGGTCAGGGGCAGGAAAAGGGCGCCGATCCTGGAGATCGGCGCCCTTTTCCTGCCCCTTCTGCACTGCTGCCTGACGTGGAGACGCCGGCGTCTAGACCTCCGCCGGGACAGCAGTGGCCGGGATGACGGCGGCACCTGGTTTGCGGGAGAGGCGCCGTTCGATCCATTTGGCCAACGCCGCCAGAATCAGGCACATGCCGACGTAAATGACGGCGGCCACGATGGCGGCCGGGATGATCGGTGACCCGTACTGACTCTGACTGCCGAAGAACTTCGCCTGAAACAGGATCTCGTTATAGGTAACGATGAAGCCCAAGGCGGTGTCCTTGAGGATGACAACGAGCTGGGAAATGATGACCGGCAGCATGGCCCGGACGGCCTGGGGGAGGAGGATGCTGGTCATGACAGCGCTCTTGGGCAGTCCGATGGCATATCCGGCCTCGCTCTGGCCGCGCGGCAGGGACTCGATGCCGGCACGGAACACCTCAGCCAGGACGGACCCGTTGTAGAGCACCAGGCCGGCCACCACTGCGGTGAAGGGCGTGATCCCCTGGACGCCGACGGTGGGCAGCCCGTAGTAGAAGATCATCATCAGGATCAGCAGCGGCACGGCACGGAACAGTTCAGTAAAGCCGTAGCACGGCAGGCTGATCCATTTGCGGTCCGACAGCCGGCCGAAAGCCAGCAGGATTCCCAGGACAAGGCTCAGGACGGCCGCGGTGCCGAATGCGGAGAGGGTTGCCCCGACGGACTGGGCAATGGTCTGCTGCACCAGCGGAAAGGTGAACAGTTGCCATTTCTTGGCGTCAAACTGCCCGCTTTCAGCGAAGCGCAGGACCACAAAGCCGATGATCAGCAGGATAACCAGTGCCGTGACGACGCCGACGAGCCGGTAGCGTATCCGGGCTTTCGGCCCGGGTGCGTCGAAGAGAACGGAGCTCATCGGGTGACCTTCCACTTCAGTTCAAGTTTTCGCTGGAGCGCCGAAAGCATGAATACCAGGATGACAAAGACCAGCGCGACCCACAGGAGCCCGGTCAGGGCAGGCTCTCCGCGTTCTGAAAGATTCGCCCTGATGGCGCCGGCCTCAAAGACGGAAAAACCGGCTGCGACCGTTGTGTTTTTGAGCAGCGCAATAAAGACACTGAACATGGGCGGGATCACTGCCCGGAATGCCTGCGGCAGAATCACGAGGGTGAGGGTCTGGGTGAAAGGGAGCCCGATCGCCCGGGCCGCTTCAGCCTGCCCCACCGGAACGGTGTTGATACCGGACCGGACGGCCTCGGCCACATACGTGGCGGTGTAGAGGCTCAGGCCGATGATGGCCGCGGTGGTGAAGTCGATGGGGACAAGCCCGAGCTTCGGGTAGCCCAGCGCGAAGAAGAAAAGCACCAGGGTCAACGGGGTGTTCCGCACAATGTTGACGTACGCCGTCGCCGCAGCTCGCATGGCTGGAACGGGCGACACGCGCAGGCTGGCCACGATGGTGCCGAGAATCAGGGCAAAGATTGCCGAGAAGAAAAACAGTACAAGCGTGTTCCGAAACCCTGTGACGAAGAGATCGGAATTGTTCAGCAGCGTATTCACAGAATCGTCGCTTTCAGCAGGTGTTGTGGGGCGGCGCTGTGGCCGCCCCACAACGTTGGTTAGTAGTTGTCTACTGCGGGCTGCTGGACTTTTGTGCCCGATTGGCCGAGGGTCTTGTCGTAGATCTTCTGCCACACCGAACCGCCGTCGGTGAGTGTCTTGTTGATGAACTGGCGCAGGGCGGTGTCGCCCTTCTTCAGTCCAATTCCGTACTTTTCGGTGGTGAACGGTTCACCCACAACCTTCAGGGTGTCAGGTTCCTGGGCCGCGTAGCCGATCAGGATGGCCTGGTCAGTAGTCACGGCATCAACCTGGCCACTTTTCAGGGCCTCGACGCACTGCGAGTACGTGTCAAACTCAGTGGTCTTGGTGTTGGGGAAGTTCGCCTTGATGTTCTGGATCGGGGTGGAACCCGTGGCAGAGCAGACGTTCTTGCCTGAGAGATCCTTTTCGGTCTTGATCGTTGAGTTGTCTTTCTTGACCAGGAGACCCTGCCCGGTGACGAAGTATGGCCCGGCGAAGTCGATCAACTGTTTGCGCTTGTCCGTGATCGAGTATGTGCCGACGTAGTAGTCGATGTCACCGTTAGTGATGGCGGACTCGCGGTTGGCCGAGGGAATCGGCTTGAATTCGATCTTGTCTTTACTGAGGCCCAGGGAAGCTGCGATCCACTGGGCGATTTCAATGTCGAACCCGCTGTACTCGCCGGTTGCCGCGTCCTTGAAGCCCAGGCCGGGCTGATCCTGCTTGACGCCGATGCGGACCTTGCCGCTTGACTTAATCGCGTCAAACGTTGGGCTGCCTGTGACGGAGACGTTTTCGGCAACTTTGTAAGGGGCCTCGTCCGTGCTCGAAGGAGATGCTCCTCCGCCGGTTCCGCCGCACGCGCTCAGGGTAAGCGCCAAAGCGGCAGTGGCCGCGAGCAGCAGCGGCTGCTTCCGTAGTGAAAATGACTTCATCAGGTACCTTTCATTGGTGGCCGCCGCTGGGCGGCCGGGGTGCGGGTGTGACGCTGTCAGTGCGTGAGGAGCTTGGACAGGAAGTCCTTTGCCCGGTTGCTTTGGGGATTGGTGAAAAACTCCTCTGGTTTGGCGTCCTCCACGATTTGGCCGTCTGCCATGAAAATCACGCGGTCGGCGGCCTTCCGGGCGAAGCCCATTTCGTGGGTGACCACAACCATGGTCATGCCTTCCTTGGCCAACTGGACCATCACGTCCAGGACTTCGTTGATCATCTCGGGGTCGAGCGCCGAGGTGGGCTCGTCGAAGAGCATGACCTTTGGCTTCATGGCCAGAGCCCGGGCGATGGCTACGCGCTGCTGCTGGCCGCCGGAAAGCTGTGCGGGCAGCTTTGGTGCCTGTGCGCCCACTCCGACACGTTCCAGGAGGGCCATGGCCTCCGCGTCAGCCTGCGCCTTGGGGATACCCCTGACCTTGATCAGGCCCAAAGTGACGTTCTCAAGAATCGTCTTGTGCGCAAAGAGATTAAAGGACTGAAAGACCATGCCGACGTCGGCGCGGAGCTGGGCCAGC
>DASSIA010000332.1:0-2989 GCA_035692345.1 Arthrobacter sp.
GTACCGCCAGCCTGTCTCCAGGGCCAGGGTGTCTGCAATTCGAGGAGTCAATGTCGATTCTGTCGTACGGACATTGACCCAGCGCGGGCTGATCGAAGATTCGGGAAACGATCCCGAGTCGGGAGCCATCCTCTACCGGACTACGTCGTATTTCCTGGAACGGATGGGAATCGGCTCCGTGGCGGAACTGCCCCAGCTCTCACCCCATCTTCCGGGGCTTGAGGGAATCGCGGAGTTCTACGACGCCGACAGAATGTAGGCGGGGCAGCCCGCCTGCGCACAAGAGTATTCATAAGGGCAGATAATTTCTGCATGGCTGGCTAGGGTTGTTCTTGGACAACTTGCCGGCCAACATATCGAAGGACGGGTCATGACACAGGCGGGACGCCAGGGTTCACCACGTAACAGTTCGGGACGCAACAGTTCAGAACGCAATGCCGGACAGGGCGGCGCCAGCCGCAGTCCAGCGGCCGGCCGTAATCCGGCGCAGGGCGGCGCCGGCCGCAATCCTGCACAGGGCGGCGCCGGCCGGCCGGCAGCATCCGGCAGCGGTTTCCGCGCCGGCGCTGGCAAGCGCAACGCCGGATTCGGCGGCGGCGACCGGCCGTACAAAGCCCCCAGGCCGCGCGAGGAGCCATTTGTGGATCCCGGTGACGCCCCGGCGTCGCCACCGGCCGGCCGCGGTGCCTCCGAATGGAAGCCTGCCGCCAGCGCCTCGGCGCGCAAGCCGGGCGCCCGCAAGCCGGGCGCCAATAAAGCACCCGGCACACCGGGCGCACTCAAGCCCAAGCCTCGCACCGGCAGGCCGGGAGCCGCAGCTTCACGCGCCTTCGGCAGCGAACGTTTCGGCCAGAACCTTGGCCCGGTGCGCAAGCCTGCCCGCAAGCGCGGACCGCGCGGCGCCGTTCAGCAGTCTGAAATGCACGACGCCGATGGCACCCGCCTGCAGAAGGTCATGGCACAGGCCGGCGTGGCTTCGCGCCGCGTTTGCGAAGAGATGATCTCCGAAGGCCGGGTGGAGGTCGACGGCCAGGTGGTCACTGAGCTTGGCGTCCGCGTGGACCCCAAGACAGCGGTCATCCACGTTGACGGCCTGCGCATCCAGCTGGATGAAAACCTCGTGTACATGGTCTTCAACAAGCCCAAGGGCGTCGTGTCCACCATGGAGGACCCCGATGGCCGGCCCTGCATCAGCGATTTCGTGCGGAAGACCCACCAGGGCGAACGCCTGTTCCACGTGGGCCGGCTGGACGTCGCCACGGAGGGCCTGCTGCTGCTGACGAACGACGGCGAGCTGGCCAATCGGCTGACCCACCCGTCCTACGAGGTCCCCAAGACCTACCTGGTCCAGGTCCGCGGTCCGTTCCCGCAGGGAATCGGTGCCCAGCTCCGGGAAGGCGTGGAACTCGAGGACGGGTTTGCCTCGGTTGACTCCTTCAAGCTGGTGGACTCCACACCGGGCCACGTGCTGATCGAAGTGGTCCTGCACTCCGGCAAAAACCGGATCGTCCGGCGCCTGTTCGATGCTGTTGGCTTCCCCGTCCTTCGCCTGGTGCGCGTCAAGGTGGGTCCCATCGGTCTGGGTGACCAACGCCAGGGCAGCATCCGCAACCTTGGCAAGCAGGAAGTCGGCCACCTGCTGGCATCCGTAGGACTCTGAGGAATGTCCGCATTTCGCTCGCACGGGCGGGGACACCTCAACGGGCCGGTGGTGGTGATCGGCACCGGCCTGCTCGGTGCCAGCATCGGGCTGGGCCTGCGCGGACGCGGCGTGCCCGTGTTCCTGTCTGATCCCTCGCCCACCAACCAGGCGGTGGCCGTCGACATCGGTGCCGGACAGCCCTTGTCCCAGCTGGGAGAAGAGGTACCGGAGCTCGTGGTGGTGGCGGCACCGCCGGATGTGACAGCCGGGGTTGTGGCCCGTGCGCTTGCTGACTACCCGAATTCCGTGGTGGTCGACATCGCCAGCGTCAAGGCCGCCATCCTGGCCGAGCTGCGCGCCAGCGGTGTGAACCTGGCCCGCTACGTGGGCACGCACCCGATGGCCGGACGGGAAAAGTCCGGTCCGGTTGCTGCCCGCGGTGAGCTTTTCACGTCCATGCCCTGGGTGGTCTGCCCGAGCGGGGAATCATCCGAGGCTGCTGTCCAGACGGCGCGTTCGCTGGCCGCCGACCTGGGAGCTGTGGTTTCCCAGTTCACGGCCGACGAACACGACGAAGCTGTTGCCCTGGTATCGCACCTGCCGCAGGTCATGTCCTCGTTGCTGGCCAGCCGGTTGCAGGGGACGCCTCTGCATGCGCTCTCCCTCGCCGGTAACGGCCTGCGGGATGTCACGCGGATCGCCGCCAGCGATCCCACCTTGTGGGTGCAGATCCTGGGCGGCAACGCCGCGAAGGTTGTGGAGATCCTTTACGGTGTCCGCGAGGACCTGGACCGGCTCATTGGCACGTTGGAGAAACCGTTTGCGCCGGGCGCCCGGCTGGACCTGGCCCAGCTGATCAGCGAAGGCAACGCCGGGCAGGCCCGTATTCCGGGCAAGCACGGCGGGCCGCCACAGGCATACGCCTGGTTGACGGTCCTGGTGGACGACCGGCCTGGCCAGATCGCGAAGCTCCTGACCGAAATCGGCGAGATCGGCGTCAACCTGGAGGACCTGAGGCTGGACCATTCCTCGGGCCAGAACGTGGGCATGGTGGAACTGTCCGTGCTGCCGAACAAGCATGACCATCTGATCGAAGCACTCAACGACCGCGGATGGCGGGTATTGCAGTAATGACACAGGAACTTCTTGACACCCTGCCCGCCTTGCGCGTCGGCAGGCCGCTGGTGGTGGCCATTGACGGGCCCTCCGGCTCCGGCAAGTCCAGCGTGAGCAAGGAAGTGGCCCGCCGGCTGCACCTTGCCTACCTCGACACCGGCGCCATGTACCGGGCCCTGACCTGGTTCTGTGTCACCAGCGGAATTGATCTCAGCGAGGCCGCCGCCGTGG
>DASSIA010000333.1:0-2086 GCA_035692345.1 Arthrobacter sp.
CCGCGGACTCTGCCGGGTGTGCTGATGATGATCCGTTGCGCAAGGAAGCTGATGGCTGGTTGGACACGCTGGCCCTGACTACCAGGATCAACGCGCAGGTCGCCGCCGTGACAGTCCACGCCGCGGCGGGCTACGCAGATACGGCCCAGGCGCTGGCGTCCCCTGACATGTCTGATCGCGCCCAGGAGATGGCGGTCGTGGCCGAAGTCGCGTGTGCATTGACGGTCGGCGAAAGGGGGGGTGTCAGATTGTTTGTGTAGGAGGGCTGTAGTCGCTGGAGTGATTGGAGAATCATTGTGGCTATGACTAAACCTCGTGAGTTGTCGGAGGAGTTGGCCCGCAGGGCTGCGGCGGCCGGCAGCATGGAGGCGTTGAAGGCTTCCGGCGCGTTCGATGAGCTGATGAACCAGATCGATTCCGGTCAGCTGGAACTTGACGGCAGGGATGGTTTTATCCAGCAGCTGATCAAGGCCTCGCTGGAACGCGGGCTGCAGGCCGAGCTGTCGGGGCACCTGGGCTACGACAAGGGCGACCCGATCGGGCGTTTTTTGCCCAACGCCCGCAACGGGTCTTATCCGAAGACGCTCGGGACGTCGGCGGGGGACGTGGATCTGGCCGTGCCGCGGGACCGTGACGGGTCATTCACCCCGCATCTGGTCCCCAAGGGCTCGCGCCGTACAAGCGGCCTGGATGACATCATTATCAGCCTTTACGCCGGCGGGATGACGGTCCGGGACATTGCCCACCATCTGGAATCCACGCTGGGCACGGAGCTGTCCCACGAGACGATTTCGAAGATCACCGATGAGGTCCTGGACGAGGTGATGGAGTGGCAGAAACGCCCCCTGGAGCCGCTGTATCCGATCCTGTATTTGGACGCGATCATCGTCAAGGTCCGTGACGGGCACCAGGTCCAGAACCGTGCCGCGCACATTGCCGTCGGCGTCGACATGGACGGCATCAAGCACGTTCTGGGGATCTGGGTCGAAGCCACCGAGGGCGCAAAGTTCTGGGCAGGCGTCTGCGCCGAGCTCGCCAACCGCGGCGTGAAGGACGTCCTGTTCGTCTGCTGCGACGGGCTCACCGGATTCCCTGAGGCGATCGCCGCGACGTGGCCGACCGCGACCGTCCAGACCTGCGTCGTTCACCTGATCCGTGCCTCGATGCGTTTCGTCGGCTACCAGGACCGGAAGAAGGTCGCTTCCGCTTTGCGGCCGATTTACACCGCCCCGACGGCCGATGCAGCGCAGGAGGCACTCGATGCGTTCGAGGCCTCCGATCTGGGACGGAAGTATCCCGCAACTGTCCGGACCTGGCGGAACGGTTGGGAGAGATTCATCCCGTTCCTGGCGTTCCCGCCGCCGGTGCGGCGGATCATCTACACCACCAACGCGATCGAGTCGCTGAACTACCAGCTGCGTAAAATCATCAAGAACCGAGGGCATTTCCCTAACGACCAAGCGGCCGTGAAGCTGCTCTGGCTGGCGATCTGCAATATCGAGGACAAACGCGCCAGCGCTCGGGTCAAACTCGAGGGCAGAGCCCGGGAGAACCGCTCCAAGACGGTCAACAGACTCATCGAGGGAACCTTCTCAACTGGATGGAGCGAAGCCCTTGGCGTCCTCGTCCTGAACTATCCCGACAGACTCGGACCCTACCTAAACCGATGAGACTCCACCTCACTTACACAAACAACTTGACAGGCTCCGCCGCCGTGACAGTCCACGCCGCGGCAGGTTACGCAGATACGGCCCAGGCGCTGTCGTCCCCTGACATGTCTGATCGCGCCCAGGAGATGGCGGTCGTGGCCGAGGTCGCGTGTGCATTGACGGTCGGCGAACGGACCGCCTCCACACTGCTGGCCGAATCCCACGCCCTAACCACGGCCCTACCCTTGACGCTCGCCGCGCTGACGGCCGGGGCAATGTCGTGGCAGCATGCCCGGGTGATGGTGGACGAGACCACCAACCTGGACCCCGCCGCCGCTGCTGCGTTGGAGGCGCATTTCCTGGACCCCGGGGTGGAGAACCCCAACCGGGGCTGCCCTGCCGGTGAACTGGTTCCCTCACGGTTCCGGCACAAGGCC
>DASSIA010000334.1:0-3066 GCA_035692345.1 Arthrobacter sp.
TCAACGCCATTCTGCGGCCCCGGCGCATTCCATCGGCACAGATCAGGAGCAACACCACCGGCACCACCGCCAGGGCAAGGCCAAACGGTCCGGCGAAGCCCGCCCGCCCCACCTCCAGGCACGATGCCTCCACGGTGGCGCCGCAGTTTGCTTCGAGCTGGCCCAGTGTGGGCAGGGGATTCAGGACCACATCACGGAGCAGCGCCAGCGGACCTGTGGCCGTCCGGGCGACGGCCGTGAGGATGGGGCCTACGGCGAACACCGCCACTGTCAGCGCGAGTAGGTTCCTGGTCTCGCGGCCGCTCGAGCGGGGTGCGTGCAAGGGGCCGTGGTCAGCCTGCTGCCACCAGCTGGCCCCGAGACCCAGGACGGCACCCACCAGGCCGATGACCGTCTCGGCATGGCCGACATAGAGAACCAGCAGGATCGAGACGGAGAGCAACGTCGTCGCCAACCGGCGCCGCCACAGGAGCCGCAGCTTGCCGCCAGCGGCCATCGAAACTGCCAGGAGGGCGGCGTAGGGTCCGATCAGGGAGTAGTCAACCATAAGCCCCAGCCACCCGTCACCCGCGTAGCGGGCCAGTTGGGTGACGAGAAGGAAGACTGTGACGGAGGCAAACTGGCCTCCGAAGAACAAGACAGCAGCCTGGAGGGGCCCAAGCTTCCGCTCGGCGAGGCCAAGCAGCAGCAGGATCATCAGCGAAGCCGTCAGATAGGCCAGCGGGTTGGTGGCAAAGAACAGCGACGTCACCAGGGCCCACCAGTTGCCGGCCTTCAGACCTGGACCGCTGACGCCCGCGACGGAAAGAAGCTCCTCCGGCGGCCCGCTGAGGAAGCTGCCAGTCAGTGCTCCGACCAGCAGGAAAATTCCGAGGATACTGAGTGTCAGTGGAACCGACCGCAGGTAGTCCCATACTTGCCGGATGGCCGGGACTACTACCGTTGTCCAGAGCAGGGCAGGCGCGCCTGTATCGTTGGCAGCCCTCATTGCGCCCACCCCCAATGTGTGGCGAGCAACGCAAGCCCGTTGGCCATGCCCGGCGTCAGCACATCCCAGGAATGGCCGGTGTGCGGCACCACATCCGAGCCCACGGTGAAGCCTGCCGCGCGTGCCGCCGCCTCCAGCGTCCGCAGGTTTCCCACAAATTCCGGATCGGTGGCCCCTGCTGCGAAGTACGCCACGCTGCCCGGGTATTGACGTTCCTTCAGCACTGTCAGCGGCACCTCGGCATCAAAGGCGGCGGTGTCGCCGTGAAAGGCTGCATCCACCGTCTTCTGGCGTTCCTTGGCCAGCGCCGGTTCACTTTCGCTCGAGAATGCGAGGACACCCGTGTACACCTCCGGGTGGCGGGCACCCAGCTGGACCGCGCACGTGGCACCAAAGCTGAAGCCGCCCACGGCCCACTGACGGTGGTCGGGGTCCACGTCCAACGTTGCGGAGATCCATGCCGGCACGTCCACCGACAGGTAGGTGTCCGCTTTGGCAATGGCGCTGTCCATGCAGAGATTGTTCGCCGACTGGCTGCCGTTGGGGTCAACCACCACAACCACAGGCGCCACTCCTCCGTGCTGGGCCGCGAAACTGTCCATCCGGGGACGCAAGGAACCACCGGTCAGCCAATCTGCCGGACCGCCGGGCTGTCCGGGCACCAACACCAGAACCGGCAGGCTGGGACGGTTTGCGGCAAAGTAGGCCGGCGGGAGGTAAATGTAGGAGTTGCGCGTTTGAATGCCGGAGACGGTTCCTGGAATGGAGGCAGTGCGAAGGACACCGTCAGCGCGGAGCCCGTTGGCGGCTTTCCAGCCGGCAAGGGGGGTGGCCGGGCTGCCGGGCTGGCGCATCAGCTCCTGTTCAAGGGCCGGAATACGGGTCAGGGCTGTTCCCGTAAGGTCGGCCACCGTCCGGTTGAGGCCGAAATAGGCATTGATCTGCACGGCTGCCAGAAACAACACCGCCAGCAGGGCAACCACGTCCAGTACCCGGCGGCGCCAGAGCCTGGATGGAAACCTCAGCGCCACAAGCAGGAGGGCGGCGACGCCGGCAAACGCCCATGCCAGAACTTCGAGCGGCAACTCTTCGGGGAAGGCAGAGGTCCAATAGATCAGGATCCAATGGACCAGGAGGATCACGGCCGCAGCGGCGGCCAGCGCGGCGGCCACGCTGAGGAACCAGCGACGGCGGCCAAGGAGGCGGCCGGCGAAGGGGCCGCGGTTAATGGGGCGGCGGTTAATGGGGCCGGGGTTATCGGACCGGCCGGCACGCGGAGGCCACACCAGGAACACTCCGGCGGCGCTGCCAAGGACCCAGGCGGCCCAATACAAGGGACCGTCCGTCAAACGGACATCGGCAACCCAGTCCATGTGCCTAGCGCCAGGTACCTACGCCGATGACCGGCCCGGCTTCCAGCCAGGAGGACAAACCGGTGTAGGCGTCGAATTTCATGGCCAGGCGCAGGTCCTGGCCTTCGTAACGCAGTTCGACAATCACGACGTCGGGCTGAACCTTGACGGCCTCGGCGTCCGTAGGCTTCCGGCGGCCCAGAAGTTCCAGGGAGCTGCGCTTGAATTTGTGTTTCGGCCGCACGCTCAGGGACAGCAGGCGGAACCATTCAAGGTCATTGTCCTGATAACGGCAAACCCCCATCTGCCAGCTGTTTCCAGCAATGCAAATGGAGGCGTCCACCGTACCGAGGGCGCGCCGCAGATTGAAACGGCGCACCCCCGAAAGGCACAGTGCAAATATCAGCAATCCAAAGGTGACTGCCAAAGCGATGAACGGAAAAGTCGGAGCGTCCATCAGGGTCGTGCTAGCGGATCCCAGCAGTAGCCGCGTCACCCAGTTGGGCGTTGTCAGCAACAATCACCACGCGGTTGTTGTCGACGGAGAAGAATCCGCCGTCAACAACTACGGCAATGCGGTTCCCGGAAACCGGCTCGATGGCCAGTTCACCTTCGGCCAGGATCGCCAGCAGGGGCGAGTGGCCGGGCAGGATTCCGATCTCACCATCGCTGGTGCGGGCCTTGACCATCTTGGCCGCTCCGGACCACACGAAGTGATCCGCTGCG
>DASSIA010000335.1:0-2369 GCA_035692345.1 Arthrobacter sp.
GGAGTGCGCAGATGTAGGTGAAGGTGCCGGCCGCGGTGAACGTCACCGAGAAAGACGAGGCCGGGCCTGCGTTCGCGGGAATGATCCCGGAGTTCAGGTCACCGCCACTGAAATGGGTGGGGTCACCCGATGGGGCAAAGATGTTTGCCGGCTCAGTGCCGAAGGTAACCGTGTGCGGTGCGCCCATGCCGGTGTTGCTGAACACCACTGTTTCACCCACATGCACAGTCACAAGCGGCCGGACAAAGCGCATCACCATGGCAATGCCGTCGTCGCCGCCCGCCAGGACCCGGTGGTTACTGGACTGCGCGGCCAGGGAAGCGGTCAACTGGTGCCCGTCCCGAAGGATGGAGCGCTCCTGTGCCCGGGACGATTTATCGTAGTCCGCCTGGGTATGGGGGTATGCCGATCCTGCTGCCTGGACGTGAACGGTCCCCTTCATCGCCATGCCGTGAACCAGGCACCAGTACGTGAAGTCGCCCTGGCTCGGGAACGTCAGGCTGTAGCTTGTCCCGGAAGGGAAACCAGGGACCGCAACGTTGGACAGAAGGCCCGAGTTGTAATAGGAAGTTCCGTCATAAACAGACCCGCCCACTGGAAACAACTCAGCGGGGTTGCCCGGGTTAAATGGCTGCATGGACTCAAGCGATTGGCCCTGAGCCAGGAACGTCACCGTGTGGATCTCGGCGGCGTTGGCCTGCCAGTTGATGGTGTCCCCCTCGTTGACAACAATGTCCGAGGGCAGGAAGGCCATGCCTTGGATTCCCTGGTCGGTGGATTCGGAACCGACCTGGACCGTCCAGGACTTGGGCGTCCAGGTGGATGCGCCGGCCGGACCGCCGGCGGCCGCTGGGACCACAAGGGCAACGGCGGCTGCAAGAATGATCGATAGTTTGCGGAATCTGGTGTTTAGGCCCTGATTATGCTTCATCGCATTGCTCTCTGTTTGAACCGTTTCCGGCCATAACTGGCCGATGGGTCACTGTGACCGGTTCATCCCAGCCGGAAGGTCACTGTTCCACGGCGAACGGATCGCAGGGCGCCCACGCAACACTGCATGGGCGTAGGCAACCAGCGGATCCCCTCGCCGGAAATGCACCACCCAGCTGGTGCGTGTCGGGTTTCACTATTGATCGAGGCGTCATGACTCTCGTGTGTCCATGCCGAAGGCGCGGAGCCGTAACGCTGTTATTACCATCCTCCTCCGCCAACAATTTGTCGAGGTCAGCGGTATCCAGTCACGAACGGCCTGTTGGTGGGGACGATCTGCTTTCCCAATGGCATGAGGCACACAGGGATGAGCTTGAGGTTCGCGATGGCCAGCGGAATGCCGATGATGGTGACCGCCATGGCAATCGCCGTCATAACGTGGCCGATCGCGATCCAGATGCCCGCAACGAGCAACCAAATGACGTTCCCCAACAGTGAGAAAACGCCCGTCCCGCCCGGCTTGTCCACCACCATTCGGCCGAACGGCCAAAGCGTGTACGAGGCAATGCGGAACGACGCGATGCCCCACGGAATCGTGACGATCAGGAGGCAACAGATGATGCCCGCCAGGAAGTAGCCCAGGGCAAGCCAAAGTCCGCCGAATACCAGCCAGATGATGTTGAGCAGTGTCTTCATCTGTCCATTGTGCCCCGCGGGGTCCGACAAAAACCTAAGGGTCTGCCCTGATTGGCCCCTGACCTTCAACCCTCGTCCGAACGGGAGTTGCGGCCTCAGCCCTTGGCGGCCTTCACAAAGGCGCGGATCTTGTCCAGATCCTTGACTCCCCGGGAAACCTCGACACCGGAGGAGACGTCCACGCCCCAGGCGCCTGCCGATGCGGCGGCCTGGGCTACGTTCTCGGGATCGAGGCCGCCGGCCAGCAGCCAGTTGCGGTCCTGGAGCGCCGTCACGCCCACCATGGAGGCGTAGTCCCAGGCCTGCCCGGACCCGGGCGCGGCGGCATCAATCAACAGGATTTCCTCACCCCAGTCTTCGAACGCTTCCGCAGTGGCTGCCATGGTGACGGCCCTGATCAGCTTCATGCCGGCGTCGTGCACTGTTGTGACGTCCTCCGGGGTGAGGTCCCCGTGGAGTTGGATCCACTTGAGTCCGGCGGACCGGGCGATGGCGATGGCATCCGCGGCAGGTTCGTGCCGGAAAACGCCGACGGCGGTCACTCCGGCAGGCACGTCGGCCAGCAGCGCGGAAACCTGCGATGGCGAGACCACCCGCGGGCTCGCAGTGAGGACAAACCCGACGGCGTCTGCCCCGGCGCCTACTGCTTCACGGACGGATTCGGGCGTACTGAGCCCACACACTTTGACGAACATTCCCGGCTCCTTCAGGCTGTCTTCGCATAGTCCCCCCGGAGGAGACTA